>CAYMYI010000129.1:0-11085 GCA_964394585.1 uncultured Roseobacteraceae bacterium | reverse complement strand
GCATGAGCCCATTGTAGAAAACGATGTCGGCCCGGCTGATCGCGACCACGTCGGTGCGGGTGGGTTTGTAGAGGTGCGGATCGACTCCAGGACCCATAAGTGTAGTTACTTCGGCTTTGTCTTGCACAATTTGGCGGAGGGCGTCGCCAATCATGCCGGTGGTGGCTACAATTTGCAGCGGTTGCCCTGCCTCGTTTTGTGAGCTGGTTTGGCAGCTTGTCCAAACTCCTGAGAATATGCAAAGTATAAAAAGGAAGAAGTACGAACGAGGAGTTTTTATGCGTATCATTTTAAAAAATTTAAGGCAAATTTAGATAATTCTAAGTTAGCAATTAGAAAACTCAAAATCAGGGAAAACGTTTGCATTTGGCGAGAAACGCCTAAAATTCGACTACTTTTGTAAAAGTATTTTCCCCATTGCCCTTGTGTGTGTATGCAAACGTTTGAAGAGTACCTTTCCCACAAAAAAATAGATAGTGCAGCTTTTAAAAAGGCAGAAGCCAGCCGTTGGGAAACCTGGCACTATGAGTTTAAGCAACTGCATCCGGATAGTTTTACGGCACAAAAGTTATTTTGGATTAACCAAACACGGCGAAAGTATCCTTTACAAGCACAACAGGAAGTGGTTGCTAAAACCGTAAAACGCGCGCGCCCTGTGATGCGGAAACCCCCGGCGAAAGAATAAAAAAAGTAGCTTTGTGAGGGTGTGGAACTACTTATCAAATTTTTCGGGAAAGGAAAAAGCCTACGTACCGAGGAAGTAAATTAAATTGAAAGGAAGATTGGGAAAAATCGTTGACGGCTATTCGCTCAAATACCGTTTCATTGGTGAGGTTATGGGCTCTAATGCTCAAATTCCAGATTTTATTAGGGGTGTTGTAAGCGAGTTCTGCATTAAGAAATAGTAGGGTATTATAGGGCACTGCATGGCTGGGGATAAAATAATCGGCAGATACTTCTAGTTTCCACTGTTTGGGAAATGTCTTTTTTGCAGTGATAGAATGTACAGAATTTGTATTCTGAAAACGATCGCCAATATCAGTTTTACCCACGCTGTGTATATATCGTAGGGTATAGCCGGCATTGAAAGTTCCTAAAAAGCCCGTTCGTAGCGTGAAACTTCCGTCGTACAGGATGTTTTCGTTTTTTCGTAGGTCAGTATCGTTTACAAAATTCAAATAACTTGTGTAAGAAGTACTCGATTTAAGCTCTAAAGTGCAGTTAATTACATCGATAAACTTTTTTAAGGCAATGTTTGCTCGGAGTTCATCGGCAAATTGGTCTAAGAAAACGAAGTGTGTTGATGTGATTTCCGGTGTTACCCGTAGCTGCCTGAAGTAGTTCCTTTTATGGCGGCGAATCCCTACCGAAGTGGAAAACTGGAACTGATTGAACAAATCAATCGATTGAAATAATAAGCTTGATAGGTACGTTTCCTGTAAACTCAGTACAGGGTTGTGGCTTTCGTATGAGCGGTTATTGGTGAGAATCGGCTGTGTATGCAAGTGCTCTTCTAGCAGGTTTGATTGCAGATAGCCTACCTGCCACATTACACTCGAGATTTCACTCAAGGTATATTGGATGAACAAAGAAGGCTCGAAAATCCAATGGGTACTTTGCCTTTCCGTAGGCGTAACCTGATCCTTTCGTACCTGATTTAGGTAGCGGAGGGCGTACCTTCCTCCAACGTACCACTTTCCTAAAATAAGCTGATGGTTTGCCTGGTGAAATGCGGAATACTGCAAGAAATTCACTCGGTTTATGTGATAGGTAGTATCGGTAGTTTTTTGCACTATAGTACTTTGTGCTTGACTGTTGAGCGTATTTGCACTATGATTGAACCCTACGGTATGCTGTGCTTTGTAGGCTCCTGAAGAAATAAGCAACTTTGTGGTAGACTCTACGACTGTTTTCTGTTGGTGTACGGTTTGGGTGTCGTTGGCAAAGCGCAGGGTATCTAAAATGGAGGGATTTAGCTGATATGTTTGATTCACGGTGTTACGAGCCAAAACAAGTTGACTTTGCAGTGCTTTGTTACTAGCCAAACGGTGAGTATAGGTAATGCGATGCTTACCAAAATGGTTGGTACTTAAAACGTTTGAAGTAAACTCTTGCCGATCGTCCACTACGATATTCGTAGCTAAGTTATTTTGTTGCGTTCTTACCTTACCATCATATGCCAACAGGCTATTCTCGGAAGTATTCCATTTGAATACGATATCACCTCGGTACAGATGAGGTTGGTTTACTAGTTGGAGCGTATTACTCCAAACAAACTGTTGTTCTTGAATAGAGTTTTCACTTCGATTAGTGTGCCATGCTTTTTGGCGATCTTCTATTCCATACAGTGTGAAACGCACCGACGCCTTTTTGCCTAACTTAATTAAACTATTGCCATTGAGTGCCCACTGCTGGTTAAGATTACTCCTTTCGCCCGATAAAGGGCTAGAAAATGAGCTCGTGACGGGTTCTGTTGCTAAAAATCTACGTTCTTGATACTGCTCGGCAAGTTGCCCGAATGCACTATACTCTAAAGGTTTTGCATCTTTTCCGATATTGTTGGCGGTAACATTGCCAAAGCTTTTATGGGTTTTACTCACGCTAACTACCGAAGCATTAGCAAAATACCTGCCCTCTTTGTTAACATCGAGTGCTCCGCCGGCACTCACATTTCCCGATATGTCTACTTTCCCCTCTTTTAGTTTAAGGTTGAGTGCCACTTTATTACTCGATTCTATTCCTTTTAATAAAGGATTTTCAGAAAAATGCTCAATTGCCTCCACGGCTTCTAAAATGTCAACTCCTACATTTTGGGTGCCTTTCGTGTAGTTATTCCCAAAGAGGTTGTCGCCATCTAGCAATACCGTTTCAACCGCTTTCCCTTTATACTTAACCGCTCCTGTTTGTTTGTCAACCTCAACGCCGGGCAACTTTTTCAACAGATCTTCTACAGTACTGGTTTCTGTATCTAAATAGCTAGCAACATTGTATACGGTGGTATCTCCTCTTTTTTCAAAGGCAAATTTTTTAGCTTTTACTGTTACCTCTTCGAGTTCCTTAGTATCTATTTTTGATAACTTGAACGTTGTATACAGTAGCGTATCCGATAGCGCAACGGAAAGCCGCTGGTAAGCAGGTTGAAACCCCACCGCTCGTACTTCTATGGAGAGTTGCTGAGGAAAACTATCTAACGCTAGAGCAAAGGCGCCCTCACGGGCTAAAGTGTACGCCAACATTACACCGGTACTATCGGTTTGTTTTACTATTATAGTGGAGTATACTATCGGATTCCCCAAATCGTCTTGTACCGTACCTCGAATAATTTGGGCATTCACAATTCCCGTGTGTAGAAAAAAAATGCTGATTAGCAGGAGGTAAAAACTCTTCATTCAAGCGTTGAAACTTCGTTGACTGCCATAATCTCAATTCCATCGGTGATGCTCACTTTCACGCCACTTTTTGCCATTCTAGCAATTTTTTCCATCATTTCTGCAGTGTAAGCTTCTACCTCTTCCCATGTTACGTACTCTTTCGGATCCGTGGTAATAAAAGGATTGGTGAGGCTTTCTCTCTTAGCATTTAATGTGGCTGCTAACGGACTGATAAGGAAATAACCGTCCAGACTGCGGGCAGAAAGAATAATACCGGGCAAACCATCTAGTTTCCAAGGGCCTCCGAAAGGATAGACTTCTGCACTGAAGTAGGCTTCGTACTCTCTTCCTCGGAACGTTGCAGTGGCTCTTTTGCAAGGATAGTTTAAGATAACCGTATCTTTTTGGAAGTCGATATTCCATTGAATATTAGGAATGGTATCGTTGATTACAAACGATTTCCCCATAATCGATTTATCGGAGTAAATTTCGTTCGCGATATAATCTTTAAATACTTTATAGTTACTAACCTGTTGATAGGTGCGATCGTCAAGAGAAACCATTGTTTTACTCCCCATTTGCACCAACGAAGGGTTTTCGGCATAGATATATTGGGCTAAATCGGGGTTGAGGTTATAGAAAACAGACTGGTTATTTTTGATTTCTAAGAGATATTTACTTTCGGTAGTAGCTACTTTGTTATTTGCATTTACTCTTACTAAATATTCTACTTGAATGGTTTGAGCATACGTTTGCAGGCCCATAAGGGTCAGTAGGAGTGATGAGAGAAGTTTCATAATAATCTGTGTAATACAATAAAAATTAAAGGGTGAGGCTATTGATAGTCAGTGAATTACGCAACATCAAATTAAACATAATTAAATATCACACACACAACTTGCAATTAATATTCGTTAATTGTGAAGTTTGAATGAGAATCCCCATAGATTACTTTTCCCAAAAAAAGAGAATGGACGAAACCATCGTAACAAAGCAAAAAAAAACGCTAAGTATTTAGCTTAGCGTTTAGAAGGTAGATAACTGCATGCATTACACGCGCTCTACTACTAGGGCAGAAGCACCTCCTCCACCATTACAAATAGCAGCCATTCCAATGCTTCCTTTTTTCTGGTGCATCACGTTGTTCAATGTAGTTACAATGCGTGCGCCTGAAGCGCCAAGGGGGTGGCCCAACGATACAGACCCGCCAAATACATTAACCTTAGCAGGGTCGATATCTAACACTTTGTTGAAAGCAAGTACTACTACAGCAAAAGCTTCATTTACTTCGAAGAAATCGACCTCGTTGAAAGAAGATAACCCGGCATTTTTCAGCGCTTTGGGGGCTGCCAAAGTTGGTGCAGTTGTAAACCATTCTGGCTCTTGAGCGGCATCGGCAAATCCTCTAATTTTTGCGATAGGAGTGAGGTTCAATTCTTTCACTTTTTCTTCACTCGCTAAGATGAGTGCCGAAGCGCCATCGTTGATTGTAGAAGCATTCGCTGCGGTTACGGTTCCATCTTTGCTAAAAACCGCACGTAGCGAAGGTATTTTTTCAAATTTTACGCGTTTGTATTCTTCGTCTTCGGTAATTACTAGGGGGTCTGCTTTGCGTTGCGGTACTTCTACTTCCACAATTTCGGCTTTGAAATTGCCATTTTCTGTATTTTCTGCTGCGCGTTTGTAAGAATTGATAGCGAACTCGTCTTGAGCTTCGCGGCTAATTTCGTATTTCTTAGCGGTGGCATCTGCGCAAACGCCCATTGCCGATTGGTTGTAGACATCGGTGAGGCCATCTTTGGCGAGCCCGTCGATGAGTTCTCCATTTCCATAACCGTAGCCATAGCGTGCTTTAGAGAGGTAAAACGGAATATTGGTCATGCTTTCCATGCCGCCGGCTACCACAATATCGTTGTACCCAAGCATGATGGTTTGTGCTGCCAACATGATAGATTTTGTGCCCGATGCACATACTTTGTTGACCGTAGTACACGGTACGTTGTTGCCAATGCCAGCAAAAATAGCGGCTTGGCGTGCCGGAGCTTGCCCTAAGTTGGCAGAAACTACATTGCCCATAAAGACTTCTTGAACGTGGGCAGCTTCGACCCCTGCTTTTTGGAGAGCGCCTTTAATTGCCGATGCCCCCAATTGGGTTGCCGATAGCGGTGCGAACATGCCTCCAAAACTTCCAATGGGTGTGCGTACAGCAGAAACGATATAAACATCTTTCATAGTTAGCTTATTGGTTTTAAATGGTTGATAAATGAATTATTGAGGATACAATTTTACAAAGATTCTGTAGAACAGAGAGTTGTGTGGCAGACAAACCTACGATGGACTTTATGCTGATTTTTCCGAAGAAGCTGCCACATGGCAAAAGGTTCGTTTAACGCATCAGTTCGTTTTCGAAGGTTTCCCAGCTAAAATCGTTGTAGGCGATGATGGAGAGTAGGGCATCTTCTTTAATCACCGTTTTAAAATCGGGGCAAATCATGTTTTCTTTGTCTTGAACTAAGGCAAATAAATTGCAGAATACTCCTGTTCGCTCAGAGACTTCGATGCATTTCATGGCTAGCTTGCCCCAAGTCCACCCTATTATTTTGGTAGGTTTGAAGGTTTTTGGGTTGGCACCCCTGGTATTTTGTAGTAATGTTTCAATGATTTCGGCAGAATAAGGGTCTTGACTTTCTTGTACGATTGCCAAAATTTCCAAATCGGAAAGTACATGTGTGGCTTCTACCCCTTCAAACATCCATGCGTTGGCATTATCGACCAGTACGTGGATGATACGCGTGTTAGCTTTTGAGACAAACCGAGAGACTAAATCGACGGTTACTTTGGTGGCACCATCCGACTCAGAGGCATGCGAATCAATCGGGAAGATAATTACGGCTTTGTTCTCTTTGATTTCGGCTTGTTCGTAGGTATCGCGGCTAATCGTATCCCCTTTTACAAAATGAATGTTAGGCAGTTTGGCTACAGGTTCTGGCAGATGTTCTAAGCGGCTATCTACAATACAAATACCTACGTTTTTTTCTACTATACGGAGTTCGCGTACAAAGTTTAGAATGGTAGCGGTGCCAGGGAAGTTGAAAATGACATACCCGTTTTTATAAGGATTTTTCATGTTACCAGATTTTTTAAGTTCTCTGAGATATTGTTTATAATCGAATGCTGCCGAGAATAGCGCCCCTACAAATGCAATTCCTAATGTGCTAATCAGCATGGTAACCACTCTTCCGGCGGTAGTTTCAGCTGGTTGGTTGCCATACCCTACTGTTGTAAAGGTTTGCCACGCTTGCCATAACGATTCTTCCCAACTTACTCCTTCGGTGTATTTGAACAGCACGATAAATACAGTAAATAGCACTACGCACCAAATCGAGATTTTGATAAGCCAAAGTAGGGGGGTATGCTCAAGGCGCTGTTTTAAATTGCGGTATATCTGAAATAGCATTTTGGTATGTGGGTTACTGAACGTTTTAGGAATGCATAGCCAACGACTGAAATTTACACATTCGTAAGAAGATAAGGCAACGAACCCCTTAAAAACTTTGTGTGCTATACAAAAAAACGCCTTGCCCTTCTGGGCAAGACGTTTTCAGTCAAAGATAATGGAATATCGACGTTAAAAGACACCTTTAATGGCAAGAGAGATAGAACCATTGCTCCCGTTGTTCACACCATTTACTTTGGCAATGAAGAACCCTTCGGTGCTGCTGCCATTATCGAGTTTAATCACAAAAACGTCGTCGGTTCCTAGCTGAGTAAGGCGTGTAGTAGCACTTCCCGCATTGTCGTAGTATCCTTTGATGTCGGCTTCTGTGGTAGCGCTGTTATAGAGCGAAAGACCCTCTGAAGCAGAAAGTTGCTTAAACTGTGTGTTTTTCAGATTGCTCCAATTGCTGGTGTTTCCTCCGAAAAAGTTATCGGCAATAGGGTCGGTAAGGGCAAAAATGTTTGCCTCGCTGCTAGCACCCCAAGAGTAGGCAAAATCAATCTGAGAGGAATTGTCGTTGGTAAACGATATGTTGCGCACTTGCTGAGCGGTTAGGTCAAAAAAGCTGCCTACCGAGTTGTTTCCAAAGCTTCCCAGCGTTACTTCCGACAACTCCTGCGTAGCCGACTCAACTGTTACAGAGTAGGTCGCCGGGTTGTTGGTTCTGCCTTTTTTATCGGTTACGATAAACTCAAGCACTACGGTTTGTCCGGCTTCTTGCTCGGTCATCGTTACAGAAAGCTGATAGTTATCAGAAGTGTTTTTGGTAAACCCACTGGTTTTCAGGTCGATTGTCAAGGCGGGGTCTACATCGGTACGGCGCACTTCAATGCTTTCGATGCGAGCCTCTGCTACTACGGCAACAGTAAATTCAATTAAATCGCCCGGTTTTGCTGTGGTAGGTGCAGTATTTGGGATGGTTACCGTTGGAATTGGCTCTACGGTTCCCACCGTTTCAGAATCTTCAGTACATGACGCTAAGTATAACGCGCCGAGAACCCAAACAAAAAGTTGTAATTTTTTCATGTTTACAAAATTATTAAGAGTGTTTGAAAAAGAATGTCGATGTTAACTAACGAGGCGGGCGAAAATAGGTTGGCAAAAAACAAAGGGAGTAAACCCTGAAGTCAAAAAAACACACCATATGCCAAAAGCCTGCTTTTATGTTGCTGAACTTATGTAACTTTCTCTATCTTCGTTGCATAGGTGTTGAAGTAGATTAAAGGGAAAAAAGAATAGAATTCAAAACCTTCTGTGATATTAAAGCAAATTTGTATGAAAGACTGCATCAACCGACAGCTAGCCAAACTGAGTATTGTAATCGTAATGGCAATTTCGCCTATCGGGTTTTTATATGCCCAAACGGATTTGGGAGGCGAGCACCCTATCGATCAACGCATTTCAGCATGTAAAACGGATAATCCAACAACATTAGGATTAATCGAGTGCGACTTAAAAGGATATGAAGAATGGACGGAAGAAATGGAACGCTTGTACGATTTACTCATGCGGCAGCTTAGCCCAAAAGAACAGGAAAACTTAAAAGCCCAGCAAATTGCATGGCTTAAAATGCGCGATTTACAATTGGAATTCAATAATGAATTTTACAAAGGGCGTGGCCATACCGGGCTTCTCATGATTGCTTCGAGCAAAACAGACTTCTCACGACGGAGAGCGATGGACTTCCAAACCTATCTAGATATTTTGAATATGAAATAAGTTGTGGGTTCTCTTAGTCGGTTTCCTTTCGTGTAGCATCTTATTATGGCAATATAATTTATGGCGAGTGTAGAAGAACAAATCAATAATCTGCTCTATAATTGGCGCGAACGTTCTTTCTCTTTGCTTAAGGTGATCTCTACGATGAATGCCTTAGTAGGGGTTATTTTGCTTATTTATCGCTATGGATTTTTGCTCACCGATGCCGAAATTGAGAACATATTTGCCAATATTGACTTGGTTTTCCTTGTTTTTGGGTTGGTATTCATAATACGGTTGGTGTTCTCCATTCAGCGCAAAGAGTATTTGCTCAAAACCTGGTTTGAAGCAGCCCTCATTTTCTTTCTGTTCGGGCATGGTATTATCAACTATATCTTTAACGTAAAACCAGTATTGCTTTTTTTCGAAGTACTAGGGTATACATATCCTTTGCTTAGCTATCAGCATTTTTTAAGTTTTTACTTGGTAGTGCTCGTTGGTCTAGAGGTTACAAAAGTTAGTACAAAAATCTCTGACTTAGAATTAAAGCCTGCTACTACATTTATTGCCAGTTTTGTTGTCCTAATTTTAGTAGGCACGGGCTTACTCATGCTACCCGCGATGACACAGGGGCGTGAGAGTATGTCGTTTTTAAATGCATTGTTTACCTCCGTAAGTGCTTCGTGTGTTACCGGTTTAGCGGTAGAAGATACCGGCACCTATTTTACATTTAAGGGGCAAATTGTACTCATGTTCCTTATTCAGCTAGGAGGGATTGGGATTGTATCGTTCGCTACGTTTTTTGCTTCTTTTATGGCAAAAGGCGTAGGGCTAAAACACCAGTCGATTATCCAAGATCACCTCAGTAGCGAGTCGCTCATTTCTGCCACTGCTTTGCTTCGCAGAGTCATTATAATTACGCTTCTCATTGAGTTTTTTGGCTTCATTCTTATATTCTTTTCATGGGATGAAGACCTGCAATTCAACAATTTGGGGCAGCGTATTTTCTTTTCAGCGTTTCATTCGGTATCAGCGTTTTGTAATGCAGGGTTTAGCTTATTTCCAGATAGTTTATACACGAATTACCTCTCCGATTATACCCCCCTTTTCAATAGAAGCGGAATGGATATCAACGTACAACGCATGTACGGGCTTCACTTCATCATTGCCCTTCTCATCATTTTTGGAGGGCTAGGGTTTAGTACAATCGAAGATATTTTCACGAGAGATAAAGTGCGGAAACGTTTCAAAAAACCATGGAAAGAGTGGAAAATCAGCACGCGCATAGCCGTAAACTCTACCCTGATTCTGCTTTCCATAGGCACGGTAGGTTTCATGACTCTTGAGGCATATCAACTCACTAATCGTACTATTTTAGAAGCACTCAACACGGCTTTTTTTCAATCGGTAACTACACGTACGGCAGGGTTTAATACCATGGATTTCAGTGGGCTGAAAGAAGCCACCATAATTATGGTAATTTTCCTGATGTTCATCGGCGCTTGCCCGGGTTCTACCGGCGGGGGGATAAAAAGTTCTACTTTCTTACTAATTGCTCTATCTTCCATTGCGAATATTAAAGGACGGGAACGTATCGAAATTGGCAAGCGAACCATCCCTGAAGATTTAATTCGGAAAGCATTCTCCATTTTTATGTTTGCTACTACATACAACATCATTGCAATTTTCTTCCTCACTATTACCGAAAGTGGAAACGAAAACATTAGCATTTTACCCATTGTATTTGAACAAGTTTCCGCATTTGCCACAGTAGGGTTGAGTATGGGAATTACCTCCGAGCTTTCCGATGCAGGCAAGGCTATCATTATTATATCGATGTATATTGGGAGAGTGGGAACCCTTACACTAGCCTTAGCACTAAGCAATAAAGTAAAAACCAATTCATACCGCTACCCCGATGGGCATGTCATGGTAGGCTAGCTTCATTGTGTTAAGGTTAGGCTTACCGCTAGGTTGGTATATTGTTTGGGTGTAAAAGATGGCGTAATTCTATTAAAGGATTTATTCAGTAGCTGAGGGGCATATTTTCATTTTCCTCATAAAATTAAGCCGATTACCTATGTAATCTGGTTACTCCGCAACTATTTCAAGAATAATCAAAAATAAGAATGCCGCAATCAACAGAATTATGGAATTTTGCCGTTATACACGTAAGCCAAAGAACATTTCGCGTTACAAAAGCAAAAGAAGGGGCACTATGAAAATACTTACGCTACTATCGTTTTTAATCATTTTGGTTACATACCAAGCAATGGGGCAAATTTCAGGCGCTATTGCTATTAATGGCGGTTCTACTGTAACAAATAGTTCGGATCGTAAAGTAACGATTCGGTTGGCAGCTCAGGGGGCAACGGAAATGCAAATTAGCGAAGACCCTAGCTTCTCTGGCGCTCCTTGGAGGCCGTATCAACCTCAAACTACTTTCACACTTTCTAAAGAAGATGGACTTAAAACTATCTATGTAAAATTTAAAAATAGTCGCGGGGATGTATCGGA
>CAYMYI010000128.1:0-11091 GCA_964394585.1 uncultured Roseobacteraceae bacterium | reverse complement strand
AGCCCACAGATATTGCGTTGCTTTGGTACCATCTTCCGCCGTAACCACTACTTCATACTTTTGGCAGGTATATCCGGCAATTTCCAGCGATTCATCGAGGCGGCGCACCTCGGAACTTGTAACGGTTTCTTCTAAATCTTCTTGCTGTTCTGCTAGAGCGTCGTGTTTAATTTCGTATGCAATTTTTTCTGCATCGTTCAACATGTAGGTAACTCCTTTACGATAGTCTATGATAAAACGGCTCCCGAAAAGGGCAGTCATCCCCCCTTTTGTCTGAAAGCTCATTTTATCTTCTTGGAAATGAAATGTGTACGAGGAAGGCATCATGGTGGCAAACATTTCTGCCATTTCGCCTTCATAGGTAAGATCAAACACAATAGACCCGGAGAACGATTCTTGCCCCAACGTATTAGTGGCATATAAACATGCCAAAACAAGGAGAGTCCAAAACCAAATGGTTAATTTTTGCATGGTACTAAAGTATTAAACTGAGTGTTCCAAAAAGTCTTTTTGGGTAAGTTCTTTTCGCAGCTGTTTTACCCGTTCAAAAAAAGTGGTATTCTCAAACTCTACGGACCGGTCCACGGTAGCTTCGAGGTATTTCTCTATACTAGGGTGGTGTTGTGTGAGTTTACCCGACGAGGCGTCCACATACTTCATGGTGCTCCATAAAAGTGTTTTTAGTTGCTTTGCCGAATCGTCTGTCATAAAATACTCAACTACGATAGTGTTCTCATTATAGAACGCTAAACGCGAAAAAATTCGTACCCACTCGCCTACATTTGCGGGGCGTACATAGGAAATTTCGTGGTGGTAAATCACCCAGCCTGCCTTTAATTTTTTAAATACTTCGGTAGGGTTAAACTGATACACCTGTGCGATTTGATCTTCCCGAGCGTTGAAAAAGTAGTCGAAATATTTGATGTTATTAAGATGCTGTAAAGGATCGCAATCTTGAAAACGAACAATCGCACGCGATTTGGTGAGTTTTGGCAAATCGTTGATGAGAGCGTAGTCTATCATTTGAAAATCATTATTTTAAAGAAAATATTATAGGATGGAAGTGCCTAGCTTCCAAATTTGTTGCAAAGGTATACATCTTTTCCTGCCAAATAAGCGCTATGATTTCGCTAAATTTATGTAACGTCTAACCACTTGCGCGAATCTGATGCCTTAGCTTTTTACAATAATTTCTTTTGGCTTATGAAAACAGAAAAAACAAACGGGAAACAATTTGATCTTTCTGACCTAAATGTGAAGGAAAGCCTACAAGGGGTACAACTGGCTTCTTTCCAAAAAAGAGCGATGGCATATGGGCTCGATTGGCTGTTTATCATCATTGCGACCGAGCAACTTGCCATGATTGTGCTACTCGCCGGTGTTTTCCTGCTATTTAAAGGGAAGTTGCGTTCTTCTTTGCAGCAAGGGTCTTCTATTATTAACGAGGGAGTGCAGCAGCTCGATGCCCGACTTGCCTCTATGAATACCCACGAAAAACTGCGGGAAGGGTTCACCAAGTACCTTCGAATATACATTCATGTACTCATCATTTTAGTAATTGTCTCCTCGTTAGTGGTGGCAGGCGGAATGATTGCCGGTATCTTTTACCAACAAGAACTTGCCAGCTTGAAAGAGCAATCCAATGCTAGTTTGCTATTACAACCTTTTAAAGGAATTTTAGCCGAAGTGAACATTCTGACAAGCTTTGTGGGCGCGTTGTTCTACTTTGCCTTGTTTACATGGCGATGGAACGGGCAAACACCCGGTAAGCGCCTCATGAACATTCGGGTTATTCGCTTGAACGGAAAGCGCATTTCCATATGGGCTAGTTTCGAGCGGATGTCGGGCTATACCGCTTCAGCTTCTATGCTCTTACTCGGCTTCTTTCAGTACTACTGGGATCGTAACCGCCAAACCACACACGACAAAATTACTGAAACCATTGTGGTGAATATGGCTGACCCTCAAACAGCGATTTTAGTGGAAAATGTATTACAACAAACCGATATCACTCAGAAAAAAACAACTCGCCATGCTCATGAAACCAATACTGCTGAAGAGTCGCCTTCGCAAGACCAAATATGGTAAAAGCCTGCTTGTATTCGGTGTAGCACTACTTTTTGTGGTGCCTAAACAAGCGATAGCGCAAAATGAAAATAGTTGGAAAGACCTCGCCGATGTAACGTTCAACACTAAGATGGACTCATCGGGGAAATACCCTATTCAATACCCGGTTTTTGGCGAAAAAGTAAAGGCACTGAGCGGGAAAGAAATCACGCTGAAAGGCTTCGTAGTCCCTTTAGAAACGCTACAAGGCGATAATTACTTTGTGCTCTCAATGCTTCCGTTTAACATTTGTTACTTCTGCGGAGGAGCCGGCCCTGAAACCGTAGTGCAGGTTTACACCGAGCATAGCTACCCGCCCACCGAAGAAAGCGTATTGGTTACCGGCATTTTGCGCATTAACGATGCTGATCCTGAGCAACTCATGTATGTATTGGAAAACGCAAGCGTAACGGTTTTATAAAAAAGCGCAACTATATTGCTAAAATGATATAGTTATGCTATTTTAATATACACAACTTTTTTTGTACTGTAATGGATAAAGAATGCCCCAAGTGTCAAAGCAGCCACATCATCAAAAGTGGCTTCATTAAAGATAAACAGCGGTATAAGTGTAAAAAATGCCACTACTTCTTCACAGTAGATAAACTCGGAAAGCAGATAGATAGCTACTATATTGTAAAAGCAATCCAGTTATATTTAGAAGGCATTAGCTATAGGGAAATTGAAAGGCTGCTTGGCATTAGCCATGTAACGGTAATGAACTGGATTAAACGATACAAAATTAAAAACCCCAATCCAAACGCTTACAAACCTTCCTATAAAATACTGAAACACAATGAGTTTTTAGATTTTGTGAAAGATGTCTCTTTCTTGAAAGGAGCTGGAATGATTGTTACTGAGCTAGGCGATAAGTACATGATTATTAAATGGGAGCGTTTTCGATAACTATATGTTTAGCAAAAAAGTACAATAGAGTTTACCCTCTTAAATAATCTTCTTTCATTAGTCGTAGAGTTTTAGACAAGGGCCCACACTCACAACTAGCTATTTCAATTCGTTCTTGAAATTTTTCCTCGTCAAAACAAAACACTATGAAAATGAAAAAGATAACCTTTTTATTAGGGGTGTGGTGTATGCTATTTGCTCAGTTCGCTACCGCACAAGATAGTGCTGCTGAAAAGCCTAAGATCGACCACTCCTACAAGCCACTTACACTTAAATTGGACGATAGCGGCCATAAGTACGTTCGGTTTATCATTTGGCATCAGCAGTGGATGCAAACCAACAACCTTGCACAAGATGATAGCAAACTCCAGCTTTCAACCTTTGCCCGACGCTCGCGATTTTTAGCCTATGCGCAAATTTCGCCTCGTTTCTTGATCTTAACCCATATAGGGCTGAATAACCTCACGGTGAATAACTTGACTTCGCTGGGGAACAATGGCGATGGCTCACAGATTTTCCTTCACGATGCTTGGGGTGAATTTAAGGTGAGTAATAACAATGCCCTCTATATTGGTACGGGGCTACACTATTGGAAAGGGCTTACTCGGCTTGCCAACCAATCGACCCTCAACTTCATGACTATGGATAACCCCCGCCCCTTCGCTCCTTGGCACTCGCTTGGTGTAACCGACCAATTTGCAAGGCATTTTGGGGTATATGCTAAGGGGCAACTCGGGAAATTCGAATATCGCCTTGCCGTAAACAACCCGCTCAACCCGGCAAACAGCCTGGGCGCCGGCAGAGATTTCGGCACAGCTAACAGCGACATTACTTACGATGGAAGCAGCCGTTTAAAAGATGGCGACCCAACCGGAAATACTATTATTGAAGGCTATTTTCAGTATAGCTTCTTTGATGGAGAATCATCAAAATTACCTTATAAAGTAGGCTCCTATTTGGGTAGTAAAAAAATATTCAACATAGGAGGAGGCTTTTTTGCCCACCCTAATGGCACGTACGATAACAATGCCAACAGCCACGAAAACGTAACACACCTTGCCGTAGATGCCTTCTTGGATATGCCGCTCGCCGGCGAAGACTGCCTGAATGCATATGCTTCGATTATGAGCTTTAATTACGGGGAAGATTATGTAAGTCGATGGGCAGGTACAGGCACTGTATTTTATGGGCATGTAGGGTACAAATTCCCAAAAACTTCTATCATGCCTTATGTTGCCCTACAATCGGCGAATTATGATGGCTTCGAAGAGCCCGTAACCGGGTTAAACGTAGGGGTTAACTATTTCATCAGTGGACATAACGCAAAACTTACCTTAGAGTACTATCAACTTACCAACGATATCCGCGAAGGAGCCATCACCGATTTCAACGATAACAACACTATCAGTCAGCTTCGTTTGCAGATGCATATCTTTTTATAATACTAAAACACTTATTAAAATTTTTACAACAATGGCAAAAAAAGACTTAAAAGCGTATTGGAAAAAGAACCTTTCTTACTTAGCGGTTTTGCTGGGCATTTGGTTCGTGAGTTCATATGGTTGCAGCATCTTGTTTGTAGATGCCCTCAATAACATTAAAGTTGCCGGCTTTAAACTTGGTTTTTGGTTCGCTCACCAAGGTTCTATCTACATCTTCGTGATTCTCATCTTTGTATACGCTCGGCTGATGAACAAGCTCGATAAAGAGTTCGGCGTAAGCGAAGACTGAATCTATTCACTTTTTTAATCATCCTTTCATCTACAAAATTTAAGAATAATGGATATTCAAACCTGGACATACATCATCGTAGGGCTTTCGTTTGCGCTCTACATTGGCATAGCCATATGGGCACGTGCCGCCTCCACAAAAGATTTTTACGTAGCAGGCGGTGGCGTACATCCGCTTGCGAACGGAATGGCAACCGCTGCCGACTGGATGTCTGCCGCCTCGTTTATTTCTATGGCAGGGCTTATTTCGTTCATGGGCTATGATGGCACTGTGTATCTCATGGGATGGACCGGCGGCTATGTACTCTTGGCGCTTCTGTTGGCTCCTTACCTCCGAAAATTTGGCAAGTTTACCGTTCCCGATTTCATTGGCGACCGCTACTATTCAAACACGGCACGAACTGTTGCTGTGGTATGTGCCTTATTTGTATCGTTTACCTATGTTGCCGGGCAGATGCGTGGTGTTGGCGTAGTGTTCTCGCGGTTTTTAGAGGTGGATATCAACTTAGGAGTAGTCATCGGCATGGCAATCGTATTTTTCTACGCTGTATTAGGAGGAATGAAGGGTATTACCTATACCCAAGTAGCACAATATTGTGTGCTCATTTTTGCCTTCACGGTACCTGCCGTATTTATTTCTATCCAAATGACGGGAAACCCATTGCCTCAGCTAGGTTTTGGAAGTACACTTGCCGGCACCGACGTATACTTACTCGATAAGCTAGACGGCTTACACCAAGAATTAGGATTCGCCGCCTATACCGATGGATCCAAAAGTATGATTGATGTATTTTGTATTACCGCTGCGCTGATGGTGGGTACTGCCGGTTTACCTCACGTGATTGTGCGTTTCTTCACAGTACCAAAAGTGCGCGATGCGAGAACCTCTGCCGGATACGCCTTAGTACTTATTGCCATTCTTTATACTACAGCACCTGCCATTGCTGCTTTTGCTCGTACTAACATGATTGAAACTGTAAATAACAAAGAATACAGCTCTATGCCTTCATGGTTTAAAAACTGGGAAGGTACCGGGCTTATCGCTTGGGCAGATAAGAATAACGATGGCAAAATTCAATACAGAAATGGTAGCTCTATCGTAGGGCAAAGCCCTGAATTTACCGGAGAAACCGGCCCTAACGGCGAACGCATAGTAGCCAATGCTAATTCCCAAACCGATAACGAGTTGTTTGTAGATAGAGATATTATGGTATTGGCAAACCCTGAAATTGCCCAACTGCCTAATTGGGTGATTGCCCTAGTGGCTGCCGGAGGGCTAGCCGCCGCCCTCTCCACCGCTGCCGGCTTATTGCTTGTAATTTCCACTTCAGTGGCGCACGACCTGGTGAAAAAGCAGTTTGCACCGGATATCAGCGAAAAAGGAGAGTTATGGGTTGCCCGCGGAGCCGCCGCCGCAGCCGTACTTGTAGCAGGGTATTTTGGTATTAACCCTCCTGACTTTGTAGCAGCCGTAGTGGCACTTGCCTTCGGACTCGCCGCTGCCTCGTTCTTCCCTGCCATTATCATGGGGATTTTCTACAAAGGAATGAACCGCGAAGGAGCCATCGCCGGTATGGTCGTAGGGCTTCTGACCATGATTTTCTACATCGTAAAGTTTAAATTCGGTTTGTTAGGGGGAGGCACCGCTGCCGATTGGTGGTTCGGCATTTCACCCGAAGGATTTGGTGTAGTTGCCATGATGGTCAACTTCTTAGTCTCGTTAGTAGTCTCTAAAGTAACTACCCCTACACCACAGCACGTTACCGAAATGGTAGAGGAAATTCGCTACCCAAGTGCTACCCAGAAAGACTCGTAAGTTTTCCTTATATTTATAATAAGTAGTATGGTATACTTTCCCTGCTCTGTAAAAAGAGTAGGGAAAGTTTCATACAACGTATCAGATTGTATTTTTTTTCAGCAACTTTTTCAGCTAATTCTTCAACACGGATACACTCACCATGACCAACACAAAGCAAAAACATACGCAATGGCTCATTGCCTTATTTGTGTTATTCTTTTTACTCTTCAGTTTTCCGATGCTATCCATTTTTGAGAAACCAGAAGTTAACACAGCGCATGCGTTTGTATACATTTTTGTGGTGTGGCTCGTGCTCATTGTAAGTATGAAAATATTGCACCATACCTATAAAGATAAGCCTTAGTAGCAATTCAACACTCTACGCAATTGAAACCGTATGTATACCTGGCAAGTCATCACCATATCGCTCGTATATTTAGTCTTGCTTTTTGCCCTTGGTACTTTTGCCGAAAAATTCAGTAAAAAGGGGAAAAGCTTGGTGAATAACCCCTATGTGTATGCCTTATCGCTGGCAGTATATTGTACCGCATGGACTTTCTACGGCAGTGTAGAACGTGCCGCCGAAAGTGGGCTCGACTTCTTAACCATTTACTTAGGGCCTAGCTTGTTAATTCCTGTATGGCTGCTGCTGCTCCGCAAAATCATCAAGATTTGTAAAGTGCAACGCATCACCACACTATCTGATTTCATTGCCTCTCGGTATGGCAAAAAGCCTGTGTTTGGTGGGTTAGTGGCGCTGCTTTTCCTCGTTAGTATTATCCCCTACATCGCTATTCAGATTAAGGCTATTTCGCACAGTTTTCTCATCCTAACCCACTCTGCTCCTCCAAAAAACTGGGCTTTTTGGAATGATACCGCCTTGCTCATTACCCTGATTTTAGCGGCATTTACCATTGTTTTTGGCACTCGCAAACTTGATACAACCGAACGGCACGAAGGGATGGTTTTCGTGGTAGCTTTCGAGTCGCTTTTTAAGCTATTTGCCTTTCTTGCTATTGGTATCTACGTTACGTTTGGGCTTTTCAACGGGTTTGGCGATATGTTCGCCCAAGCGCAAAAGCAGGAAGGGTTGCAACACATTTATCAGTTACAAACCCATGAAAACCCCCAGAACTGGACTTGGTTGCTCATCGCATCCATGTCAGCATTTTTACTACTGCCCCGGCAGTTCCAAGTAGGAGTAAAAGAAAATGTACACGAAAAGCACCTTACCAAAGCTGCCTGGCTGTTTCCGCTCTACTTGTTGCTCATTAACATATTCGTAGTTCCTTTGGCATTAGGAGGCTCCTTACTTTTTGGCGAAGCACAAATACGCCCTAGCGATTACGTACTTGCCATTCCATTGCATTTTGAGGCAAACGGCTTGGCACTTTTAGGCTATTTGGGTGGGTTTGCCGCTGCCACTTCAATGATTATTGTATCTACCATAGCCCTCAGCACTATGGTGAGCAATAGCATCATCATGCCTTTTCTGACCTACAACCGCGTGCAACCCCTCACGTTCAAATACAATACAAGTAAGCTTTTACTATTAGTTCGCCGGCTCACTATAATCGCCTTACTATTATTAGCATACGTATATTTTAAATTCCTAAGCGAAAGCGCATCCTTATTTTCCATCGGGCTGATTTCGTTTGTTGCCGTAGCTCAATTTGCCCCTTCGATAGTTGGAGGATTGTTATGGAAGAATGCTAACTTTTATGGCGCGTTTTGGGGGCTTATTCTCGGTTTTCTTATTTGGGGCTTCACGCTGATTGTCCCCACGTTTGTAGAAGCCGGATGGTTATCGCGCTCAATCCTCACCGAAGGGCTATGGGGCATTGCCTTGCTAAAGCCCGATCATCTATTTGGGCTATCAAACTTAGGATACATACAACACAGCCTGTTTTGGAGTTTATCGAGCAACCTTCTCGTTTTCATCTTTGTATCGTTAGCTACCAAACAAAGTGTAAAAGAGCATAACGAGAGCGAAGTATTTGTCGATATCTTTAAATACTCAGGTGTGTACGAAAGCTCTATCGTTTGGAAAGGGCATGCTAAACTTGCCGATATTCGCAAGCTATTAAGTCGGTTTTTAGGGGAAAATGAAGCCAACCGGCTGCTGAGCGAGTATATGGTGAAACAGGTAATCCCGATTACCCCCATCGTAACCGACTCTCGGCTAATCAATTTTACCGAAACCCAACTTGCAGGCGTAGTAGGGAAATCTTCGGCGCGGTTGCTTCTAGCACCTATTCTAAAAGAAGAAGAGTTTTCATTCGATGAGCTATTCGAAATATTGAAAGAATCGCGGCAATTGCGCTCATTCAATTTGGAATTGAGAGAGAAATCTGAAGCGCTAGAGCAAGCCAAGCAAGAGCTCATTCATGCTAACGAAGAACTGCGCAATCTCGATCAACTAAAAGATGAGTTCATTTCGACGGTAACGCACGAAATGCGCACTCCTATTACCTCCATCCGTGCCTTTGCCGAGATTTTACAAGATACGCCCGATCTCGAACTCGAAGAACAACACCATTTCATGGAAACGATTATTAAAGAAGCCGAACGGATGGAGCGCCTCATCAATCAGGTACTCGATATCGAAAAATTCGACTCGGGAAAGCAAGACCTCCATCTAGCCCCTGTAAACCTAAACGATTTGGTTCGGGAAGCCGTGAACGTTACCAAAAAGCTAATCGAAGAAAAGCACATTACCCTTTCGTTGAGTTTGCAAGAAAGCCTACCTGCTTTGCTTGCGGACCACGACCGCATCAAGCAAGTGTTGCTCAACCTGATTTCCAACGCCATCAAGTTTTGCAAACCCAAAGAAGGTACGATTAGCATCTCCACGTATTTCCTCGACGGGTACGCCAAAGTGAATGTAACCGATAACGGAAAGGGGATAATCCCCGAAGAAATTGAGCTAATATTCAATAGTTTTTACCAGTCGAAAGACCAAAACTATAAGAAACCTGTCGGGAGCGGTTTAGGGCTTACCATCAGCCGAAAGATTGTAGAACTGCACCATGGAACACTCACGGTAGAGAGTACTCCCCACGTCGCCACTAAGTTTTCCGTTTCTTTGCCTGTAAACCAACCGCAACATTTTAAGAATTATGAGTACAGCACAGAAAATACTAATCGTAGATGATGAACCGAATATTCTTCTTTCCCTCGAGTTTTTACTGAAAAAGAACGGATATGAGGTGTATATCGCCCGAGATGGCGCCGAGGCACTCAGCATTGCCGAAGAACAACAGCCCCATTTGGTCATCTTAGATATCATGATGCCCAAGGTCGACGGGTACGAAGTCTGCGAGCGCATCAAGCAAAAACCCAACGGGAGTATAGCACCTAAAATCATCTTTCTCTCTGCCAAAAGCAAAGAAATCGATATTCAAAAAGGGTACGAAGCCGGTGCCGACCTTTACATCAGCAAACCATTTTCTACCCGAAACCTCGTCAAAAATGTAAAAGAAATTTTAGCAGAATAATTTTTCACCTTAGCAAACTTTCAAAATAATGAGTATTAAAGTTCAGACGCTCAGTGGATATTTCCACGAGTATCAAAAAAGCGTACTAAACCCCGAAGCTTTTTGGGGCAGAATTGCCGAAACATTCCATTGGCAAAAAAAATGGGACCAAGTTGTAGAATGGAACTTCGAAGAACCTAAAGTAGAGTGGTTCGTTAACGGAAAACTCAACATTACTGAAAATATCCTCGACCGCCACCTATACACCAAAGGCGATAAACCCGCCATCATTTGGGAACCCAACGAGCCTAACGAACCGCACGTTACCTTAACCTACCGCGAGTTATACCACAAAGTATGCGAGTTTAGCAATGCGATGAAAGCCCAAGGAGTGGGCAAAGGCGATCGTGTAATTATTTACATGCCTATGGTACCAGAAGCAGCCATTGCCATGCTTGCCTGTGCCCGTATTGGTGCGGTGCATTCTGTAGTTTTTGCTGGCTTTTCGTCCAGCGCCTTAGCCGACCGAATCAATGATTGCACGGCAAAAATGGTCTTAACTTCCGACGGTAACTTCCGAGGCAAGAAAAACATTCCGGTAAAAGCCGTAGTAGATGAGGCACTCGAAAAAACTTCTTCGATAGAAAAAGTAATTGTGCTAAAGCGCACCCATGCAGAAGTTACCATGAAAGATGGGCGCGATATATGGTGGCACGATGCCATCAAGGGGATGGATCAAGAATGCAAAGCCGAAGTAATGGACTCGGAAGATATGCTATTTATTTTATACACTTCTGGCTCTACCGGTAAGCCCAAAGGTGTAGTACATACCTGTGGCGGATACATGGTATATACCCATTTTAGTTTCCAAAACGTATTCCAATACTCTGAAGGCGATATTTACTGGTGCACCGCCGATGTAGGCTGGATTACCGGCCACTCATACATCGTATACGGGCCCTTGCTTGCCGGCGCTACCAGCCTTATGTTCGAAGGAGTGCCTACCTACCCCGATGCCGGTCGTTTCTGGCAAGTAGTCGATAAGCACCAAGTTAACCAATTCTACACAGCTCCT
>CAYMYI010000127.1:5292-11108 GCA_964394585.1 uncultured Roseobacteraceae bacterium | reverse complement strand
GAAGCTACTCCTAAACAAATTTGTAATGGAGAAACCGTAAACTACCCTCTGCTGAATTTTGATGGAAACGATGACATCGGAGCTAGTGCATTTCCCGCCCCTGAGTTTTACTACGACTACCTCGCTACAGGAGGCATTATGGATCAGGCGGGAAGTTTTACCTACGATTTCTCTGACCCTAACCCTGTTTCAGCAACGGTGTGGTATTACCACAACGGATGTTTCGATTGCAAAGAAGCCGAAGACGAAACCCAACACTATTCTAATATAAAATTACCTCGTGCCAATGCCGAGTTTTTTCAAGACCCCTGCCAGCCCGATAAAGTATTTTTCGTAGATCTATCGTTAATGCCTGAACGCGATCGGAATCATACCATCACAACGCCTCCGCCTTATAATTTAGAATGGACTTTTACGTACAATGATGATGGTACTACCGTTCCTACTGTTGATGGTACCACGGTAAACGATGCCAACCCAATTATTCAACCCGCACCCGGTCGTCAGGTAGATTGGTCGATTACCGTGCAGGCATCTTGCGACCCTACCAATGGCTTCACTAAATGTGAAGCCGGCGATTCTGACGGAGATATTACTTGTACCAATACGCTCGATGGAACGGTAACGATCCCTAACTATGGTAGTCCGAATTGGGATGCCCTACTCACTAACACGCTCGATGCAACTAACCCTGCCCCTCTTGCTTCTGGGTGTGCCCCACTTACCAACGTTACGTTCGATGGTAGCGGAATCTCTGTAACGGGTACTACTATTCAGAGTTATTACATAGAATTTGGCAATGGAGAAGTATTTCGCGCCAATGACCCTGCTAATTTTATCGCAACGGTCGATTATAACGAACCCGGGCTGTATTCTGTAAAGGTAATTCTGACTACTGCACAGGGCTGCCGCTTAGAGAACACCTATGTAGATTGGATACGCGTAGAAGGACCTCAACCCATTTTCGATTATTGTGAAGCAGGCACTTGCGCCGACGATCAAATCGATAACACCAACTTCTCGAGCGATGCCAATACGTTTGCCGTTCGTTTTAACGACATTAGCACATCCTTAAATCCTATACAACAGTGGGATTGGGATTTTGGCGATGGTACTACCCTCAACATCACCCGCACTGCCCCGAACGTCTACGATTGGACTTGGCAGTACGATGAAGACGGTACCGGCTCAACAGTAACGGTAACCGAATCGCGCACTGAACCCGATGCTATTTATTATGCATATAACCGCACAAATATTCCCCAAGATGGGCATTTTGTAGTTTCCCTCACCATAGACGATGGAACTTGTACCCCTCAAACAACAACTGCTAAAATTAGACCGACAAAGCCTGAGATTGAACTTGACCCGGTAGTCATCTTACCGCGTTGCCAAGGTTC
Source organism: uncultured Roseobacteraceae bacterium (assembly GCA_964394585.1). Classification (GTDB taxonomy): domain Bacteria; phylum Bacteroidota; class Bacteroidia; order Cytophagales; family Flammeovirgaceae; genus CAYUJH01. Next base: position 9,708 of record CAYMYI010000127.1, on the reverse strand, counting down.
ATTTATCACGTTTAGAACTGATTTTGAAGATGCCATCGATTTACCCAGAACTCAAGGCATTCAGCCGTTTCAAGGCGCTACTTGGCTTGTAGAAAGCCCCAATGTTGAAGTATTAGATGGGTTTCACCGAGATGTACCCGCAGGAAATTATGAAGTAGAAACCATAATGGATTATAACATTGAACGCAACCGATGGGAAATTCAGCAAACCTTTACACCTACTTCGGGGGGCGCTGATATTGTAATTAATGGCAGGCAAAACGGTACGATGGAGGAAGTGTCCTTCGACTTTCCTGGTATCGACTGCGATTTAAACGTGGTAGGAGGTTGCGCCGCAGCTACACAATACGATGCGACCCTCACTATTTATGATGTCAACTCTTGCCCTGATATCGAAACCTTTCCTGTCGAAATTATCAATTATACCTTAGACGTAGATTTTGAAGTATCGCTTAACCCCGATGCACTCAACCTGCCCGACCCCACACTCTATGAATATCCTCCTGCCGATGCCACCGCACCTATTTACAGCCCCAATGCAACCGACCCAGCTTTATCTGTTCCTATGTACCAAGGCTCTTGCCCTCCTCAGGATATTTATACGAATGCGCTTATTGAGCTGAACATCACCGGAGGGACTACTGAAAACGGGGATTCGTTTGATTATTCCAACATAAGCCCTACCACAGGTGATATTGGCTTTTTATGGACTTTCTCGGGGGATGATGATATTTCCAAAACGCAGCCTGCCGCTTTGCATTTCTTTACCTATCCAAACTCGCAAAACCCGGTAGATCCATACGATATCAGCATAGTGATTACCGATGACAACGGCTGCCAGGCTACCTTAACCTATGCAGATTTATTAGACCTAGGAGGGCCGCGCGGCACGTATACCGTCGACGATCAGCAAGGCTATGCAGACCCCAATAATCCATTCGAAATCGAATTTACAGGTATTCCTGACGATGCCTCTGCAACCTACGATTACCTTTGGGATTTTGGCGTTGGAACACTTGGCGAAGGGCAAGTAACTACCTTTACCTATACCGAAGCATTCATTGATGCCGGAGAGGAAAGTAAAGAATACACTCCTATCATGATTATGGTAGAAGGAACCTGTTCGGTGGCTGCACCCGATACAGAAACCATATCGGTATATCGATGCCCGCAGCCCGAATTAGGTGCCGATCAAACGCTTTGTGTAAGCCAAGGCGATGTGGAGCTACGCCCTTTCCCTGCCGGATATACTGCGCCAATGCCAGGAAGCACCCTTGAGTATCGCTGGTATCAAGATGGCACTCCAATCACGGGATGGTCGGCAACCAACGATAGTTACATCGTCCCGGCTGCGCCTAGCGACCATGTGTATCGCGTAGCTACTCGGGTAATTGATGATGAATCGAACAGCGTTTGTGAGTTCTTAGATGCTTCGGACCCCCGCTTTACTAGCACCGATGCTGATAACGAAATACGCATTGTATTTTACGATTTTGCCGACGCCGTTTTTTCGATTCCCGATGCAGAACCATCGCCAGTGTTTGGTGGTGCTCAAACGGTCTGTGTAGGCGAATCGGTTGATTTTATTGATGCTTCAGAAGGTCCTTTAGCGGGTCCGGGCGGTATTGCTCTGGACATCTTAGAATGGGAATGGCGTATTACTACCGACGGAGGCGCTACGCTGGTAACCGATAATACCGGCAACACTACTGTTAGCGATTTTACATTTACACCTACTGCCCCAGGCGAATATGAAATCGAACTCCGCGTAGTGCCTGAGCTGATTAATGGCGTATTACTTTGCGATGACGTCGTTACGCAAACCATTAGCGTGGCACCAACCCCAGAACCTGATTTTACCCCCACCGAAGTCTGTTTTGGCGATCCTACTACATTTACTAATGCTACAACCTATTCGATAGATGAAACTGTACACTTGCCCAATACAACATACTTATGGCAGTTTTACGACAACGCCAACAACCTAATCCATACCTCAACCGCCCCTGAACCTATTTACACCTTCACCGATGAGCCTGATACCTATGCCGACGGACAAACCTCTTATTTTGTAACCTTAACGGCAAATAGCAATGTAACCTCGAATGGTTGTGAAGAAATTACAGCGCCGATTGAAGTACGTGTAAATCCTCTTCCTGAAATTGACTTTACAGATCAAGTAGCTTGCCCAGAGGATGTGGTGTTGCTAGAACCTTCCGTTACCAATCCAAATTTTTCGTATGAATGGACACAAATAAGTCCTACCACAGGGGGAACCATACAACTTTTTGCTGATGCTTCACTAAGTACCCCTACTACCTTAAGTGCAGGGCTTCCCCGTTATTATCTCAGCCTAGGCGCATTCTCGGCGCCTAACCAGCCGGTAGAAGCCAGCTATCGGCTAGTCGTTCGCGATGATACATATGCCACCGCCTGCGCTGTCCAAGAAGAAGTAAATGTTTCCTTCAATCCACTACCTGAAATCGACCAAGCAAACGACGAGGCTTGCGAAGTAGACGCCATCACAACGGGTACTGCACTAGAAGCAAACCGCAGCTACTCATGGAGTATTAGTACTCCTTTTTCAAATGGTGGTACGGCACAATTTTTCAGCCCGGCAGCTCCTTCCACTCCACTTACCTTAGCAGCCATTAACGCAGCAGGCACATACAACGAAATCGTGGTAAGGGTAAACGTACCGGGAAATGCTCCGTCTGTAGGTATCCTCGAACTTGAAGTAACCAATACGCTCACTGGATGTGCCGACCGTGTTCAAAATACGCTACAGTTCAACCCAGAGCCAAAACCAGACTTAGGCGCTGACCGAGAGGTATGTGAAAATACTGATGTAACGATTGGAGTCACTAACCAAGCCGGCTTCAACTACCAATGGCGCATCGTAGGAAGCGTATCAGGGGGAACTATTCAATACTTCAATCCATCAAACCTATCTTCTCCGCTTACATTAGCCCAAGTAAATGCAGCAAATCTGAGCCAAATGGTCGCACGTGCACAGTTTAGTGGACAAGTGCCTGTATCAGTTACCTACGAACTCGAAGTAACCGACAATAATTATCCTACGGCTTGTGTAAATACTGATGACATTCGGCTGCAGTTCAACCCTGAACCGGAAATGCCAGTAACCGTTATGCCAGAACATGCCTGTGAAGATGAAACCATCGAAATTAGCATAAACCCTGTTGCAGGAATCCGCTATGTGTGGCAATTGGCAACAAGTACCAATAACTTAAACTTCACAAGTCCTTCGGGAACCACCACAAAAAATTTAAACGGATACAACAGCAATACTGTGAGCATCACCTTAGACCCTAATACCTTTCAGCTAGGGCAAGGGATTCAATCATTTGATATCCAAATTACCGCCATCGATGAAACTTACCCAACGCGTTGCGAAAACGTAGAGGTATTTAATATCAATTTCTATCGAACACCTGAAATGGCTGCACAAGCCGTAAAACCTGGCGATGAAGGTAGCCAATCTGTGGACTTACGCCCCGACGAAGAGCCTATCCCTGAGTTTGCCTACACCTGGACTCAAAGTGAAATCGAAGGGGGTACTGTAAACGAAACAGGGCTAAATGCGCATACACTCACCCTCGACCAACCCAATTATGGATATGGCGAACCTCGTATCAAAGGTCGATATGAACTCAATATTCGAAATGCGGCAAAACCCAATTTACCTACTTGCGAAGGAGACAACTTCGTTTTATTCACTATTTATAGAAACCCCAACATCATTGCCATACAAGATGATAAAGATCAAATCTGCTCCGACATCGTAACCTTATCAACTGTAGGCGACGAATATGTAGCCGAGTTTCTCTACAATTGGTATGCTGAGGATATTCAAGGAGGTGATATTGAAATTTTAGGTACACCAACCGATACGCTGTTTGTTTCAACCATGCGCATCAATTCCTTTGATGAAGGAGAAGCCGTAGCAACTGCGAATGCTCGACTCATTGTGCGAAATAGCCTTAACCCTGACCAAGAAGCGAACCAAGCCGATTTAGATAAGCTCATTACGTTTTACCGTACTCCAAACTTTGAACTAGAGGCAATTAAGGCAGACGAATGTACCGATGTCATAGCGCTTACACCCACAGAAGAAGCTATTTCAGGGTTTAACTACCAATGGAGTGAACAGAGTCGAAGCGGAGGAGATTTCACTCAGAGCAGCTTAACTGAACATACCCTCACCGCTTCGGCACCTCAATTTGATGCTGGTGCCCACCGAATAGATGCGGTGTACAGGTTACAAGTAGAAAATGCAAATGCTTCGGCTTGCCAACTCACTCAACAAGTCCCTTTTACTTTCTTCCGTACGCCAAATGCTGGTATTCAAAAAGATAAAGACAACGTTTGCCAAGACGACCGTATGTATGAGATTTA
>CAYMYI010000127.1:0-5282 GCA_964394585.1 uncultured Roseobacteraceae bacterium | reverse complement strand
GATAATTTCTATTTCACTCCTGAAGCTACATTTATCGAAGCTACTATCAAACTAGTTATTTTTAACAAAGATGCACCCTCGTGCCGCAATGAAAGCACCATCGATGTTACTATTTATCGCACGCCCAATGTACTTGCCCAATTAGAACGCACCAATGTTTGCCAAGAAGACACCATTTACCTCAACACAGTACAAGCAAGGGTGCCGAATTTCCTATACGAATGGTCGGTGGTGGATGGCAGCGTTTCGGGAGGATCTATCGAATTCACCGATGCCAACCAATACATAGGGAAAGCCACTGTTGCCTCGTTTGCAGGCAATAACACTAAAGTTACCGGAACGCTGCGCATCAAGGTTACTAATCCTGATAAAGCAGAATGTACTCGCTCGGATGAGATTGATGTGGCATTCCTGCGTCGGCCAAATATTAGCATTTCAGTAGATAAAACCGACGTTTGCGAAGATGAAACTATCACATTCTCACTGAACGAAGCACAAATACCGGGCTTCGAATACTATTGGGATCGCGTTGGGCAAGAAGGAGGAACGCTGACTGAAACAGCCACTGCCACTACCTTGTCGCTTAACCAGCCCGTGTTCGATTCGGCAAGCGCTAAAATAGTGGTAGCTTATCGCATGGTAGCGCATAATGTGGAGAGTCAAGCTTGTTTCGATGCCGATACTGCCACAGTTACATTCTACCGCACCCCTAAAGTGGTTATTCCACAGCCCGATCCTATTTGTGGTTTTACTCCTTTTATCTTATCACCTAAGGAAGAAGAAGTAAATGGATTTACCTATGAATGGACAGGAAACGTTACAGGAGGCACCATCACAGAGCGAAATGCTAACCGATACAATTTCACGGTAGTACCGCAAGAATTTGCACAAGGCGCTACGGTAATAGAAGCCACATATCGACTAAAAGTTACCAATACTGCTTTCCCTGATTGCACAAGCGAAGGAAACGTAACCCTGCGGTTTAATAAAGCCCCGAAAATACTGGCTCAAGCCGATACTACCTTCTGTATTGGTACAGGTATCAGCTTCGTTGCTACCGATGCTCCTGAAGACGGTATTCTGTACCGCTGGTTTGAATTAAACCAAAATGGAGCGATAGTAAACACTGTGAGCCAAACCCCTCAACTCACTCTCACCCCTGAAGAATTGGCAACGCCAGGCGTTCGCTATTATCGCTCTACCGCTATCGACCCGAATAATCCTGAGCAATGCGAACCATCTGACACAGTGCGTGTTAAAGTTGCCCCGCTTCCTGTAGTTGCCTTCAAAAAAGCATCCGAAGCCGCCTCGGGCATAACCTTCGATAACGAAACCGAGTTAATGCCCGACTCCGAAGGCAATCCTGTTTTTGGGAGTGAAATCGTACAATGGGCATGGGATTTCGGCGATGGAGTGGGTACTTCATCACTTGAAAATCCTACCTACCGCTATACCGCCCCGGGGGTTTACACCGTACGCCTCACAGCTACCACCAACGACGGCTGCTCGGCTACCCATACCGAACAAATCACGGTTTTCCCTGCTCCAAAAGCTAACTTTACCGTAAGCGAAACTTGCTTTGGGCAACAACCAATTCAGTTTTTAGAAAACTCGACCATTGATGTGCCTGTTGGTTCAAATGATGTGATTAACCAATGGTATTGGGATTTCGGTGATGGCACTCGGGTGATTCCCGCTCAAAACCCTACATATAGTTTTGCACAGCCGGGCACCTATAGCGTAACCTTAGTGGTGGGTACTAACAACAATGTTTTTGATACGCTCCGGAAGGAGGTAACGGTCTATCCCGATATTTCGGCAAACTTCATCTCAGAAAATGCGTGTGTAGGTCTCGATGTTACGTTCCGCCATGTACTTAACTACGATACACTTCTTTCGCAAATTGAACGCTACATCTGGGATTTTGGTGATGGTAATACTACCACAATAGCGAACCCACAAGAAGCAGGCGTGGTTACACACCGATATGCCGCTATTGGAGAATATTCCGCTAAGCTCACAGTACGCACTAAATTAGGCTGCGAAGAAACAACCGAACAGCTTATTTCCATTGCGCCTGCTCCTATGGTGCAGTTTACCTCCACCACTGCTTGCCAAGGCGAAGACATTCGTTTCGAAAGCATTTCTACTCTTGAAAAAAATGGAGTAGATACTCGGATTGAATCGTATCATTGGGATTTTGGCGACGGCACAACCTACACTAGCGTTGATGCCGCTGACCGTATCATCCGTCATAAATTTGATGAAGCAGGTACCTATCAGGTTACATTAACCGCCACTACCGATTTGGGTTGTAGTGCTCAGCTCAAGCGCGAAGTAGTGGTGAACCCTGTCCCCGAAGCCCAGTTCGATATTTCCGAAGCTACCTGTAGCAATAACGCCATACAACTTGAAAGTACCTCTAGCATAGCCAGCGGTTCTATTGTGTCGTATGCGTGGGACTTCGGCGATGGAATTACCGAAACTTCTGAAGAACCTACTATTTCGCATCGCTACCAAACTTATGGAACCTACACCATTCAACTCACAGTAACCAGCGATAGCGGATGTATCGATACTTCTTTCAAAGATGTATTGGTGAATCCTGCACCAATAGCTCGCTGGGAAGCCCCTAGCGTCTGCGAAGGTAGTATCTCTAACTTCTCTGCTGAGTTATCTACTGTAGCTATCGGTTCAATTACACAATACGAGTGGGATTTCGATCAAGATGGCATCTACGAAGTTCGCTCGGAAGACCCGCTTACCAAACATACATTCCCTGCATTTGGGACGTATCGCGTTGGCTTGCGCGTTACTTCGAATGCAGGTTGTGTGGATACCCTCAGCCAAAACTATACAGTAACGCCATTCCCTATGGCAAACTTCAGCAATACATTTGCCTGTGTAGGAACGCCTACGGAGTTCAATGCTCAAGTAAGTACGAATTTTGGACCAATCATCGCTTATGAATGGGATTTCGATTTCGATGGTACCACCGCCCGCTTCGATGCTGAAGGGGAACAAGTTGGTTTCACCTACCCCGCTCCCGGGCGTTATCAAGTATTACAACGCATCACTACTGCTTCAGGCTGTACCGATGAAATCGTAAAACAAGTAGATGTATTTCCTTTACCGAATGTGGATGCTGGCACCGACCGTTACCTGTGCGAAGGAGAGACCGTTACGCTCACTGCAAATAGCGAAGGAAACATCTATGCTTGGAGCACCGGCGCACGAACAGCCTCTATCACGGTATCACCGACTGAAAACACTTCCTACATTGTCAGCGTATCGACCGAAGCCGGCTGTACAAGTAGCGATACAGTCCATATTTTCGTAATTCCTTCCGTAGACTTGCCTGCCCTAGCCCAAGCTTGCGAAGGAGAACCGCTTACCCTAGCAGTGGCAACCGAAACCTATCGAGATTTTGATGCCGTTAGCTACCGTTGGAACGATGGCATTACTACTGCCACGCGAGAGGTGAGCGAGTCGGGCATGTATGAACTTACCCTCACAATTTCGCAAGGAGAAAAACAATGCACGTACACCGATAGCACCGAGGTCATTTTTCACCCGTTACCAGTAAGTACTACACAAGCCGATACCGCCGCTTGTTTTGAAGAAGAAGGCGCCGTTACCCTAACAGCCAGCGGCGAAAATGTAGTAGCCTGGAATTGGGCTGATCTCGGCGCAACCACTCCATCAGTTACTGTGGGTAAAGAAGGCGTATACAACGTTACCCTAATCAGCCCTGAGGGATGCACAACTACCGATTCTGTTCGTGTATGGGAGCTCTGCGAACCACGTATTTTCTTCCCTACGGCTTTTACTCCTAACGGCGATGGACTTAACGACACATTCCAACCCAAAGGTGCACATTTCGTGAATTATGAACTTACCATTTACAATAGGTGGGGCGAAGTAATTTTCCGCACGCGCGACCCGCAAGAAGGCTGGAATGGAATCTATCGCTTCGATGATATGCCTGCAGGCACCTACCCTTACATGGTGAAGTACTCAGGAGAACGTATCAATTACAGAGGGCAAAAAAGCGCTGGGCAACTCATTACCGAGTATGGTAGCGTATCCCTTATCCGATAATACAAAGCCCTGTTGTGAATGCAGCAGGGCTTATAGTTTTTTATATGGAAAAAGATGCGATAGAAATCCGAATATTACGTCAACATTGGGTACAAGATAATGGCGTGTTCGATTCCGAAGATTTATGCTCGCACGGCGAGTTGTATATCCGCGTAGGCAGCCATGTAATTTCCGATGCTTCCCATGGCTCATGGTGCTTAACTGCAGCTGGTTTATACTTATTAAGAACGCTTTATGAAGAGTACTCCATCGGGCAATACCCTTCCCACCAACTCATTCCTTGTTGTGGACATTTCTTGATTCCGAACGAAGAAGGGCAAAATCGAGTAACTATTATTGGCTGTTCAAATGGGATTGAATGCCACGTACAACATTCTGAACAAGAGGTAATCTGGATATTAGAAAATGGAGCAAGCGGTAAAATTTCAAAAATGCAATACCGCTCCATGATTCTCTCTTTCGCAGAAGAAGTAGAATCTTTCTATGGCTCTCTACAAAATAAAATCATTCCCGATGACCCATTTATCCTACAAGGACTTGAGCAATTTTGGACAGAATGGGCAACGCTTAAATCGCTGCCCAACTTTTAGCTTCTTTTCCCATTATCTTTCTAAATTCCAACGAATACCTACGTAAAACTCTCTGCTATGCCCTATGGCATAACCATAGGCAGTATCGAACTGATTACTAAAGCCCGGAAGTGCGTTAGGATCGTTAAATCCTGTAAGCGGTGAAAACGGTTGCTGATAGTCGAAAAGGTTTTGTATACCGCCGTATAGGCTCAGTGCCTTATTAATTTGCTTTGTAAGTTGCACCGAACCAAACGTAAATGGTTGGGAACGCGTAGGGCGCGATTCAGCGAGTGGCTCCCCTTCCTCGTTCAAATCAAATACTTCAGGGAGTTGCATAGGCCCTGTAAGTTGCAAGGTAAATGCCACATCGATTTGTGGCTTCCGAAAGCGGTAGTTTGCCGTGAAAACGCTCGTCCAATCTGGTGCAAATTCGATGGGTTGGCTTTCAAGCGCCCCCGTTTCGTTTTCCACTTCTTGAGTCGCTCGCTGCCAATTAAACCCAAGATTAAACGAAAGAGGCATCGTAAACTGGTGCGATAGGGAGAAGCCAATGCCACGAGTTAATGCATGCCCGGGGCTATTGGCATAGATTATTTTCCCAGGGGTATC
>CAYMYI010000126.1:406-11253 GCA_964394585.1 uncultured Roseobacteraceae bacterium | reverse complement strand
TAATACCTCAACTATAAAAGTAGAAAATCTGTCCAAGTTTTAGCGTTTAAGACACAACTATCGAAACAGCTTCATTAAAGTTATTTATAAAAAAATTATAATACTTGAAAACGCCTAGTAACCCTAGATTGGTGATTATACTTACGACAAAATACAGTTTTTTCCTAGTATTAGTAGAATTCGCAATACCGAGCCCTACACCATAATCAATCACTGTACTCAATGCAATAAGTGATAAAAACCGCCAATCCCACCAACCATAAAAGGTATAACTTGCAAGAACTACAAATAAATTTTGAAGTGTAAGATTTCGTTGTATTACAAACCAATAGGCTATAAATACAACAGATAAAAACAAGGCAAATTCAAAAGAGTTGAATAACATAAACAGTGATGCTAACTACTTCCATCTTTTAAAAATTAACGGAAAACGGAGCAATAGATCCTTGAACCTTTGTGGTAAATACCCATAATCCAAAACTCTTTTTAGAGTAGTGTCAAATATTGTTGTTGAACCACAACGCTTGGCTCTCAGCATTACAATTGTTGTTTTCATAAAAAGGGGAAAAGTTTTTTATACCAAGACAAAGGCTTTGCCAAGGCTAGTTGTTCTTCGAATACTTTTACATACTTCGCCCCACACTCTTCAAAACTGTACAAGTGGCTATATGCCAATGCTCTTTCTTTGTACTCAGCGAATTGATCTATGCATTGCACTATCTTTTCGGCGAGTTTAGTGGGGTCAAAATCTTCATATTGTTGAAAAACATCCTCCGAAACATATGCCAATAATTCTGTGGAAAAGTGGCAAAGCTCTGCCATAGCTCCGCTACGAAAGCCCACTACCGGCAGCCCTGCAGATATGGCTTCTAACACTGAGTTAGGGCAAGGCGGATTCAAATGAGAATAAATAAATATATCTTGTTCTTTGAGGATAACGGCAATTTCCGCTAGTGTTTTACTTCCGTGGTAACGGATGTAGGGTCTATCAAAAAAAGGCGTTAGCGTTTGGTTAGGAATAGGGCCTACTAAGTGTAATTCAAACGCATAATCTGTTTGCAGAAGATCCAAGGCATTCACTACTGGTGCAATCATATCGGCATTGCGAAAGTTTCCGGTAGAAATTAGCCGAACGGGTTGGTTTGCTGCAAGAGTACTACCTTTTGCAGGAGAAAAGAGTGTTTTATGCACTCCGTTTGTAATCACGGTGTACGACTCAGCAGGCTTTTTGCCAAACATTGTAAAGCATTGTGCTTTGCTATACTCACTTTGAAAAACCACATAGGGGTCGTATGCTGTGTAAATTTTTTCAATGAGTTCGTTCTGCGCTTTATAGGCTTCGCCGTGTTTAGAAGGGTAGTAGATACCATCGAGACGCTGGATAATTCTGCCGCCTGCGTTGGTGATTTTTTGAATTTCTTGCAAGGGGTGCGAAATAGGAAAAAACAGCGCTTTTGCCTTATGAAGCCGGGTTTGGTAAGGGAACGTTCGGGCATCTAAGTATGCCTGTAAATTACGCATAAAGGTATGTGGACCACCAATCGTTTCTTTTACAGGAAAGGGGATATAAACGCTCATATCCAGTTTAAGTTTACATGGCGAATATTTTCTTGTGCAATGCGTTTTCTGAGTTTTTCGGTGCTTTCTTTCAGTTCAGGAATTTTCTCATCGTGAGTTTCACACACTACATACTCAATTTTTCGAATCGTATTTGTATCGATTAACTTATTGAGTATTTCCACTTCTACCCCCTCTACATCAAGTTTTAATAACGTTACATTTTGAGGGAGTTGCTGAATAAATGCATCTAGGTCAATCACTTCAATTTCCACATATTTATCTTTCAGGACATTTCCTTTATAGGCAAGAAAAGAAGAGCCAGTTGACCAATGTACTTCATCTTCATCACTGTGTTCATGTAAGTATAATTTCAAGGTTGTGTTGCGGTCGAGCACTCCTTGATTGAAGCAATGTACATTAGGCATTGCTTGGAAACGCTGCTGAAGTACTTTAAAAGCATAAGGGTTTGGCTCAAAAGCGTAAACAGTAGCACCGGTAGCGGCCATTTTCGCCGTTACATTTCCTACGTTGGCCCCACAATCAATAGCAATGGTGTCGGTTCGTAGCCTCTTAAAGAGGGTATCATCTTCAGTAGTTACTACTTGCCGATCTTTTTTATAAAATCGGTTGAACAGTTTTTTTATCATTTAATTAAATGGAATATTAAAATGTAAACCAAGATCAATTGCCCGGTCGATATAGGCTAACCCCAGCGTGAACATGATGGTGCCATGAATATCGGGCTCATCTTTCCCTTGAGAAATTTTCCTGCCATAATATACTGTATTAGCTCGGTTCGGGTTGAATGAAAATCCTCCGTATGTGGGGTAGTAATATTGGCGGTAAATCTGCACCCTCTCTAGCAGAAAATCTTCAATTTCGTTTCTACGGTAAGTAGGTTCACACTGTAAACAAGAGCAAAGTACATAGGCAATATTGAAATTACTGCATGCTTCGCGGTCGTTCGCACCCATTAGCGCAGTATCAATTAATTTTTTGGCATAAGGGATTTCGTAAATTTGTGCTGCATGCAACCCGGTGATTACCTTCATGGCACCATTTATTTTTTCTTGCATAGAGACATCAGCACCTCGATACCAACAGCCATCAGAGGGCGATTGCACCCGGTCTACCCATTGTTTGGCATAGTTAATCAAGGTAGTGTTATCTATACGTTGTTTAAAAAAAGTTTGGTTGGCTTTTAAGAAAAACAGCAAATGGCTAAAATGGCTTCCTGCTGCCCAAGGAAATGCCCAATCGAAACTTTCAAGGTACGTTTCTATGCCTGAGGGTGTCTTAGGGATGTGTCCAAATGGTTTTTTGGGCAATGCCTCCAATAAATAAAGAGCTGCAAAAGTTTGGCGAGATTCCGCTCGATGTTTGTTTTCGGTGGTGCTGAGTTCTTGTCTAGGAATTAAACGCAACCATTTTTTTAATTGCTTTTTTTTTCCAAACCCTGAAATAATAGGGTCGTAATAATAAGCTCCTTTCCCAAAACGCTGAATGCTATTTATCAGGTTTAATTTTTTTTCAACCGGCAGTTCATTTAGCGCATCTATGATGTAGAGTATCTTAGTGGCAAACACCGAGTTCCCCAACCCCCATTTAATGGAAGAATTGTATAAATCCCCCGAGTAAGAATAGCGAAAATACCCATAATTATTTTCACTCATACTTTCTACAAAGAACTTGAGTTTGGGTTTTAAATCAGAAAGCCAATCAAGATTCGCCATTTACTACCTTTTTAAAGACTTCTAAATACTGTTCTCCTACTACTTCAATGGAGAATTTTTCCATATCGCGAAGAATCGCCGTTTTGAACTCATGGTAGCGGCTGCGCATTTCTTGCAGTACCGCATGGATAGATTCGGGCGTAATTTCATCGGGTAATGGGAGCCCATACGGAGCTGCAATTTCTTTCGTCCCGCCTGAATTATGGTACAACACCGGCAACCCACATGAAAGAGCCTCTAACACTACATTGGGGCAAGGGTCGTTCTGAGCAGCATGTAGAAACACATCGCAGTTTTTATAATAATTCGCCAATTCTTCTTGTGGAACAGGTGGCAACACATTCACATTTTTTGAGGGAGTTTCCTGATGCCAATTGCCCACAAAATAACTAGCTACCTCCGAATGTTCTGAAAATGCCGCAATGGCAGGATACCCTTTGTGAATATTGGCAGACCAATTGGCTGAAAATATTTTTAGTGCAGACTTTCCATCCCAAAAATATTTTTCTTTTGTATTAAAAATAGTTTGGTTAACGCCGTTATAGATAATGCTGTGCTTGTGATCTTTATAACCTAAAGCCACAAACGACTCAACACACTCTTGACTCTGAAAAATGATGTGGTCGGCAAATTGAGTTGCCTGAAATTGCAAATCGTCCATTTCAGACCTTGTTTTATTATACTTATAGCGAGCGCCATCGAGCCGATAAACAATTTTTTTATGGTTTTTCAAAAAAGAAAGCCAACTTATTTTTCGCTTTATAGTACTTATTTCTTGTAAATCGATATAAACTCCTTGGTTTTTGTGCCCTCCATTCATAAAAAAAATATCGTAGTCGTCGTGTATATCTTCTACTATTTCGAATAAATCGTTTTGCTTATGATTTATATAGTGCTTCAGCGCTTTTAGAAAAGAGTTTCCCCCTCCCCAAGGCTTATGGGTAATCGTATAGTAAATATAAACTCGAATTTTCTTCATGTTTTAGGAAAGCAGAGGTTTATATAACTCATTGTAATAGCGCTGCGCGATGATTTTATAATCATAGTGCTGCACGGTATGTAATCCGTTTTCACGGAGTTTTTCTCTTAGAGACTTATTTTCAATCAGTTGCAGAGTGTATTGGGTAAGCGCTTCCACATCTTCCACCTCTGCTAGAAAGCCATTTTCGCCATGGAGAATAACTTCAGGAGACATACCAACTTTTGTGCTTATTACAGGAACTCCAGATGCCATACTTTCTAACAAGGCCTTTGGACCTCCTTCAGCTCTTGATGAGATAATATATAAATCTAATAAAGGATAATAATTGGCTATTTCAAAATAATCATGCAAATATGCATGAGTAAAAGAAACTCCTCGGGTATTTAAAGTATTTTTCACATAACCTCTTGCAGGTCCTGTTAGCAGTACATGAATGGGTAGCTTTTGGCTAAGCTCTGTTACCACATCACAAAATATATCAGGTCCTTTAATATATTTTGGCTCATTACCTTCGCCCCAACCATTTCCATCTTTTTGAAAACTACCAATTATAATTTTATTATCTGGTATACCTAATTCCCTTCTTTTACTCGCAATATACTTGGCACTTCTGGGATAAAAGATGTTTAAATCTACACCTATAGGAATTACTTTAATCTTTTTGGGAGAAGCTCCCCAGTTTATCAATTGATTTTTACTTAACTGACAACTCGTATGAACAAAGTTTGCCCTTTCAGCACCCTCTTCCAAACTATTTATATATTGCTCATCTTGTTCTGTGCCATGAAACCAAGTAAAAATAACTTTATTACTAGAGTGTATTTTTCGAAAAGCTGTAGGAAGGTAAATATTCCGTGACCCAAAGTGGAGAAGAGAGTTTTTTAAATTAAACTGCGGTAAAGTACAACTAGCCGTAATTTTTCTCGAAGGAAGGTTGCTAGTAATAAAGTGTCCGTCCCATTTAATTGACCAGTTTGCATCTTCGACAAAATAATATAGTCTTTTATTTCTAAATATTAACCTCTTTAGTATTTGCATCTTTTCTTATAATTAAGCCATGCTGTCCTCCCATCAAGTGAATGCCATCAGGAACTTTCTTCTTTGAAACTAAAGTTTTTAAAATTCTAAAGCCATTGTTTTTAGCTTCTTTCTTTGCAAAAGGCAACGTAACTTTCAAATTAGTTTCATTCACTCTGCTTTCTAATTCAATGTATCCTTTGGGAAGGATATATTTTTCACGAATTAAATCAATTTGATAGCGCCATTTTTTTTGTGCGTTTTTAGAGTATTTACACTCTCGACCAAAATATATAACGGCAATTCCTCCAGGTTTTAGCTTTTTAAAAGACTCTTCAATATACTTTTTAAAAATTTCTATTTTTTCTAAATGTTGGAATACAATAAACGAATAAATAACATCTACAGTATTATCTTCAATAGGCAGTTCTTTTCCATTTCCTTTGTATAATTTCACGTTGTAAATCCCTCTCTTTTGCAAGGCGCTCAATACTAATTCATTTTCATCATGTATGTCTATTCCAATCGCATTACCAAAGAAACCTGCCGCAGCAGATAATATTCTACCTCCTCCATGACCTATTTCACAAATAGTTAGACGCTCAGGTTGTTTTACATAGTTTATCATCGGTTGCAAAATATGAACAACAAAATCCCAATGTCCTCGTATAAATGCCTCTTCCTCGTTTTCTCCTGCATTAAACCATGTAAAAAAGCTATCTAAACCCTCATTTTTAGCTTTAGAGATTTCTTCTTGAAATCCTATTATATGATTTCGTTTTTCTATGTTTTTCCCAACTGCCATATAGAACTTATTTTATTTAAAAAGGAGTATTTAGTTTTCACAGAATAATTATTTTCACTTCTGACATAGAATCCCAAAGCCTGTTGTATTATTTGAAAAAGCTTTATTTTGAAGGGTAAACTCGTTATGATCCCACTGCATGGCTTTCTCCACAAACCAAAAAATAAACTTATGGAAAAGATAACGTTTCCATTTTTTATAAGGACGCCCCACTTTGTAAAACTCATATGCCCATAGCTTTAGCATATTTCCCAATACACTAAAAAATAATCCTTGTTTTTCTATTTTTTGTATTTTAAAACCGATTTCAGAAAGTTTTTTATGATACCAAAAATCGGTATATCGCCCAAAATCGTGCGGATCTGCATGTACATGAAATTGGAAAGGAGTGCACATCATCAGTTTTCCTCCTGGTTTTAACACCCTGTACGCCTCTTTGAGTACGGCAATGGGGTGTTCTACATGCTCAAGTACTTCTGATAAAATAACCCCATCGAATGTGTCATTTCCCACAGGGATATTGGTAATATCGCATAAATAATCGGGCTGAGTTTCTTGGTCTATGTTGGCATATTGCACGTTTAATTCATACTTTTCGATATCAAATTCCCCTCTTTTATTCATCTTTTTGCCTCCCATATCAAGAATCTGGGCGTTTTTTTCAAAAACAACAATGTGTTCAAAATGGAATTTATCTACATAGTACCTTCGGAAAGAATACCATAAATCCGAAGTGATTTTTTTTTCTAAGTTTTGATGATATTCTTTCATATCGCATGCCTCTTTGCTACATGTGCTAACTGATTTTTTTGGATAGCGCTCCTAAATGAACGGAAGGCGTTCTTTCTCCCTTTTGCCATATGTTTATCCCAAAGTATAATTTGTAAGAGCATATTAGCATTCATTTTATCAGATATAAAAAGATAAAAACGCAAACGCATTCTATGAACAGCAATCCTTTTGCTTATACGCTCAAAAGTTCGATATGTCAGACTATTACTATAGTTCACATGAGATGCATTCCATTTTTTTAATAAGGCGTAAAGCGCTCCAAAAAGCGCTAATTCAAGCCGTTTATCGTTTGTAGCTTGGTAATGCTGTTTGAGGTTCAAAATATTCACCCAATGGGATAGTCCCGAACCTTCTCGATAAGGCGATACATTTTTTTGGGTAACTTTGATAGCCTTGTGTAACCCAAAGTGAAATGATTGAAAATCAGAAGGGTTAGGACAGTGATACGCTGCTGGTGCTAAATCTTGATAATCCGCCAAACGGTTCAGCTTGCGAGTCAATCCTCTATCCACAAAGATTGACTCATTGCCATTGTCCCACTTCACAGTGTTGCGATACACGTTTAGTCCCCAAATGAGCCGATTAGTAAAAAAATCATGCACCGCAATGGCTAAGTGCTCCACTTCGGGGTTTTCACTCATTTTTTTTACTACCTCTTCGAAAAATGTATCCCTCGTAAGCACCATATCAGCATCTATTTTGATGAATAGATCGTACTCGGTGGCTCCATCCATAAAACGTTGATAGAGCGTATCGTGCGCTTCTTTATTGGGTAGGTTTTCTATTACAAAGTAATCAAAGTTTTGATACGTCTGCTTTTCAATGGCTTCAATGCATTGAGGAAATTCGTTTTCAATGGTATAGAGTATGCCAATGAGCAGTTTCATAGTTTAAACACCTAGCTTTTTGCGTATTCGATTTACTTTGTGTGATAGTAGAATATTTAACTTCCCAAACACTTCGTAGTGTATGCTTTGCTTTTCTCGGTTTCGGGCATCGTGGTTTACTGTGCCTACGCCACCTGCATCAAACACTGCAAACGTTTCCGGAATATATTGTAAGCGAAAACCGTGCTTGTAGATGGCGAGTAAAGAAAGTTTGTAGTCGGCGGCAATCTTATATGATTCGTCGTATTTGCCTACCTTCTCAAATATTTTACGATGGGTAAAGGTTGCTTGGTGGGGGATGGTCTTCTTTAATAAAAAGGGTTTGGTCAGCTTGGCTGGCATTTCAAACACCCATTGTTCGCCTTCGATAGGCTTTATGGCTATGTTTCCATAAATCAGGTCGCCTTCAACGCCGTGGGCAAAAATTTGGGCAAGCGTGGTAGCCTCATAGAGTACATCTCCCCCATTCAAAAAATAAATGTACTCTCCCTTACAAAAATCAATTGCCTTGTTCATGGCATTGTAAATCCCATTATCCGCTTCGCTGATAAACACAGAGAAGCGGTCTTGGTAGCGGTTCAAAATATCCACCGTCCCATCGGTAGAAGCGCCATCTACTACAATGTATTCGTAGTTGGTGTATGTTTGTTGCAATACACTCTGTACGGTAGCTTCTATGCGGGCTGCCTCGTTGTAGCAAATGGTTACTATGGAGAGTTTGGGGGGCATAATCATTTAGTATTCAGCGTCAACATCATCGCCGTAAGGGCTTCTATATCTTGCAAGTGCTTTTCTATACTTTGAACGTTGCTAAGTACGATTATCCATGTTTGGGCAAGGTCTTCGGTTTGTTGATTAAAAAAACTGATACTTCGTATAGCTAGCACACTCGTAACATATCACAAAAATAACTGTCTTGGCAATAGATGCGCTCAGCGGTGGTCAGTATTTCAAAGCGAAAAACGATGGCAACGCTACGCAAGTCCACTAAATCGACTTTATCGGTCTGCAAACGATCCGCAAGTGCAACATTTGCCTCCCAAAGCAGCCTCCTTTCAAAGGGCTTCTCTGCGGGTAGGGCAATATCCCAATCGCTATCGGCAGTGGCTCTGCCATTAAACCGGCTGCCAAAGCCGTAGATAGCTTGCGTTTGTGGGAGTGCGTTCCGCAAAGAGGCGATTTTAGTTGGGGCAAAATGCATCAAAATTTAAAAAGATTAGAGTGCATGGCATGCATGCGATTCCTTTTTTTACTGCAAAGTACTCTTTCAAATCGGTAGTGTCAAATATAGCCCATTGTGCGTATTTGAGCGTAAGCGCAATGGGGATTCTTGAGTTTTGTATCAATTGTATTGTGGCTTAGTTAGCACTAAAGTCAATAGTTGTGGTTTATACGAGTAAACATTTATTCGCCGTCGTTAGTAGCGATACCAACGATATTTCCGAGGAGGTTTATTGGGTGGGTTGCTGAAAGAGACGATGCTCGTTTGTTGCTATGGTTTCAAAGGGCTCTTGTATTTCGTAGAAGTAAGAACCGGTGAGCCACAGGTTATCTCTAAGCAAATAACTTAGTCCAAACTCACCGTAATAAAGGGGGCGGGCATTACCTTCACTTGATGTGTAGGGTTTAATCGCTCCGAAAAGATAACTGTTGTACGACCAACGCTCACTGAGTTTCCCACTATGATCAATAGTTGGAAAAATCCCACCAACGGAAATATTTTGAGCGCAAGTCGAAAAAGAAAGCAGGAGTGGAGCCAGTGTTATGATTCACCATATTCTCATGGTGCAGAAAATCTAAAAACTTTACTGCGCTGTTCTTAGCGCTGTGGCGTAGGCATTTGGCAATTCACTATCTTCTAAAGCCTTTGCCGCTTTTTCTACATCGTATTCAATCCTTATGAATTGCACGGATACCGAAGCAGCATCATGCAAGGAAAGCGAGGTATCCAACTCCATCATGGCGTAACATGCTCTGGGGTCTCCATCTTTCGGCTTACCCACAGAACCAATATTGATGGCATGTCGAAATGCTTTTTTTCCATTTAGATCGTATTCCAAAATTCGGTGATAAGGTTTGTGCGTATGGCCAAAGAGCATAATGTCGGCTTGAGCATCTTCCAAAATCCGCATGAGGCTTTTTTCGGGCCGATCTTCAAAAAGATACTCATTGATTTTTCGCGGACTACCATGCACCATCAACAGCTTCACTTTTTCTTGATTGTTTTGAAATTCAAGGGACATATGGCGAGGTAACATTCGAAGATAGGCTCTGGTATTATCATGTACTACTTTATTGGTATAAGCAATAGAAATCGCTCCATTGGCCTTTTCTTCATCGGATTTGTAAGCGCAGCCACAATCATCACTGCTAAGCCCAATGCCTTCGTCATAATTGCCTGCCAGGGTTGGAATACCCCTTTGACGAATTGCAGTTGCCACTTCGTTGGGCCAAATATTGTAGCCAACCAAATCGCCCAAGCAATAGACAAAATCGGGCTTTTGTTGATCAATAGCTGCAAGCACGGCTTCTAAAGCAGGCAGGTTTGCATGTATATCGGAGAAGAATGCGATTTTCATTTACTTCAGTTCTAGGTTTTGATATGGTCGATCTTTGGATAAGGATATTAGTACTTCCATTTTTTGGCGATTTGCACGAGTGAAAGCATCACAGGTACTTCAATTAAAACACCTACGACGGTTGTTAAGGCAGCTCCTGAGTTCAAACCAAACAGCGCAATGGCCACCGCTACAGCTAACTCAAAGAAGTTGCTCGCTCCAATCATGGCTGCAGGGGCACAAGTGGCATAATTGAGTTTCAAGTATTTACCGGCAAACCAACTGATGAAAAAGATAAAGTAGGTTTGAATGGTGAGCGGTATGGCAATGAGCAGGATGTTCTGAGGACTGGCTATGATTTGTGTTCCCTGAAAAGCAAACAACAAAATTAAAGTAGTAAGCAGGGCAATAATGGAAAAAGGTTTCAATTTGGGCAGGAATTGCTTTTTTAACCACACCTCGCCTTTGTTTTTAAGAATGGTTCGGTTAGTAAAATAACCTGCAATGAGTGGG
>CAYMYI010000126.1:0-396 GCA_964394585.1 uncultured Roseobacteraceae bacterium | reverse complement strand
CCCTAAAGTCGGTTATTCCCAGCAAAAATTGTACGATAGGTACAAAGGCTACCAGGAGAATGAGATCATTTACAGATACTTGCACCAAAGTATAGTTGGGATCTCCTTTACTGAGGTAAGACCAAACGAACACCATGGCCGTGCAGGGAGCTGCACCGAGTAAGATGGCACCAGCAATGTATTCATTGGCTTGTTCAGGGGTGAGCCAGGCTGAATAGATATGATCAAAAAATATCCATGCAAAAAAGGCCATGGTAAAGGGTTTTATCAACCAGTTGACCACAACCGTAAGACCCAGTCCTTTGATGTTTTTACCGGCCTGTTTCAACGAATTAAAATCTACCTGCACCATCATGGGGTAAATCATCATCCATATAAGAATGGCTACCGGGATAT
>CAYMYI010000125.1:3389-11254 GCA_964394585.1 uncultured Roseobacteraceae bacterium | reverse complement strand
GAGTGGAGATTAATGGTGAAGAGCTTTCACATCCAGATTCAGTAAATAAATATTTAGAACGTACCAACAGTATTTGGATTAACGATTCTTATTGGCTGGTAATGCCCTTCAAACTGAAAGATTCTGGCGTAACCTTGCAGTACTTGCGAGAAGATACTACCAAAACAGGATTGAGTGCAGATGTTCTTCAACTCACGTTTGAAAACGTAGGAAATACCCCTGAAAATAAGTACGAAGTATTTGTAGACCAACAAACTCGGCTTGTCTCTCAATGGTCGTACTTCCCAAATGCTCAAGATACCATCCCTCGATTTACAACCCCTTGGCAAAGTTATGCCCCTAAAGGCGGGCTGATGCTTTCCGGCGACCGCGGACAGTTCCAACTCACGGACATTCAAGTATTTACCTCGCTACCCGAAGAAGTGTTTACTTCGTTAGCTCCGATCGATTTAAGTCAATACCCCGCTTTGTAAACGTGCAAACCCAAGAATTTCTTAAAGCCTCTTCAGGAAAACTAGCTGCGTTGTATCCCCCTGAAGAGGCTTTTGCTATAGCCAAAAATCTGCTCGAAGAAGTAACGCAACTTTCGAGCATTCAAATTTTGCTTAATACGCCCATTCCACCTCAGTATGATATTCCACTGCAACAAGCCTTAACAAGGCTACTCAAGGCAGAGCCTTTACAATATGTTGTAGGGAAGGCATATTTCTGCAGATATGAATTTCAGGTGCAACCGGGGGTACTCATACCCCGTCCCGAAACCGAAGAACTTGTCTCACATATCCTGAAAACGCACGAAAACGCACCTCACTTACAGATTCTCGATTGTTGTACTGGCAGTGGCTGTATTGCCATTGCTTTACGTAAATCGTTCCCCTCGTCGGCTGTATGGGCAACCGAACTGAGTACGGATGCACTTTCAGTAGCAAAAGAAAACGCACACAAACTTGGCGCTCCAATCCGTTTTATACAACACGATATTTTTAAAAATGCCGATGCGCTCCCTACATCGCTCGATATTTTGGTAAGCAACCCACCGTATGTCCGCTATGAGGAAGAAACACACATGCACGATAATGTTGCCAAGTTTGAGCCTGTAGAAGCGCTGTATGTTCCCAATTCTTCTCCACTCCTCTTCTACGAGCGCCTGCTCAAGCTCGGCAGAACACTACTGCGCCCACAAGGAAACATTTACCTAGAAATCAACGAAGCATTCCCCCAAGAAATGCAGCAGTTAGCAACCTCAATAGGCTGGGAAAATGTACAAGTTTGGAAAGACTTTCGAGGGAAATACCGTTTTTTATCGGCTAGCAACCCTTCAACGCATTAATTTGCTATCAAACTTTAGGGCTAACGAGGCTACCATAAAGAAGTTTCCTTCGGCTGTAGTGGGTGTATCTCCGGAAAAATCTGTGAATACGGCATCTTCACTTTGGAAACTCCGACCTTCGAGGCGTATTGCTACATTAGGATTAGGCGTATAGTCTATGTTTAGCGAAAAACCTGTAGTTTGAAATCCGTTTGGGGTATCGGTAGGGATAATTACGCCAGCTTCATCTTGGTAGTACTCAGCGCGCACTGCCGCTGCCCATTCCGGGTTGAAACGATATTGAGCAATGATAGTAGGGGCAAACCATGTATCATAGTTATCGCTATCCTTCTCGGTTTGCTGCCACCCGGCATCGAACCCAACAATTAGCCCTAATTTTTCACTCACCTGAAATGTTCCATACAAATTGCTAAAGTACCGCATTCGGCGAGCCGCGTCGGGGTCGTCGGTGCCGATAAACGTACTCCAGTTGAGCACTACGTTCTCACTGGGCTGATAGGCAACCTGTGTGCCCCACGAAAGCAAACTGTTCCCTTCTACCCGCTGAATCCGTTGCCAACCGTTGGTAACCACTGCCAATAAGGTCCATTTTTCGTTGGGTTGGTAGGTCAATTTAGCTCCTGTGAGAAAGTACGGGGAATTTTCTGCCACCAAAGAACGTGTTAAGGTCCAGTTTTCGGTAGAAATAGCACTTTCAAAGCCTAAATGGGAAGAAAACAGACCAGCATCGAGCCAAAGTGTATTTTGTTTATTGAGCGATACCCCCGCATACGCCTCCATAATATTTTTCATCACGCCTGTTTCGGCAGCGTAATTATCGTTGGCATACGTACCTACTTGCAAAGCCAATACTCCTCGATATTTTTCGTGTGTAGCTTGCAGTTGCATAACGCCTAAGTTGATGTTGAATTCGTTATGCCGATTGTGGTTAAACAAAAACGATTGCCTCATCTGGTTGGGTTGGTGTATATCGTATGCATAAAACACATCGATAAACCCAGAAAGATCGATTTCAGGGCCTTTAGATGTTGCCTCATCTTGGCAAAACGTATTGGTATAGAGTAAAATGCAGAGAAGAATACTTAACAGAGTTTTCATGATTCGGTGCTATGTTCATTATGCTACAACACAAAAGGAAGGTTCAATATAGAGTATGTCTACAAAGTTATCTTCATTATGCATACACCTAAATCGTTAATTCATAGTTTCTTCATTCTACTCCTGAAATTCTTCCCAAACGTTTCCAAAAAGCATCGATTCATCAGCGCTGACGCCTTGAAAAATCCTAATATTATTAAACGTTATATAGAATGCTATTCCGCCCGTAAAATCAGGTTTTTTATACAGAAAATAGTTAGCAATTTCTTAATGTAAGAATAATTCTCTGAAATACCAAGCCTCCTAGTTTTGCAGCAAATTATTTTCAACAACTAATTAGATTGTAAGACAATGATGAAAAAATTACGTTTGTTGGTAGCCTTGTTCGCAATGCTCTTAGGAGTCAATTTTGCATACGGACAAGGAACCACTACTGCTTCAATCACAGGTGTTGTGAAAGACACAAATGGTGAGGTGCTTACAGGGGCAACTGTGATTGCCGTGCACACACCAACTGGTTCTCAGTATGGGAACATTTCAAATGTGGATGGCCGCTTCCGTATTGCAAATATGCAAGTTGGTGGTCCATACACCGTAACTGTTTCTTTTGTAGGTTATCAGAACAATCAGAAAAACAACGTTTTCTTAACGCTTGGACAAACGTTGAATTTATCGTTCGAACTAAAAGAAGAATCTACAGAACTTGAAGAGGTTGTGGTTACGGCAAGTAACAGCGACATTTTTGATGGTAACAAAACCGGTGCTTCTACTGTAGTTGGTGAAGACCAAATTAATGCTATCCCAACCATCTCTAGACAGATTGGCGATTTTGTAAAGTTGAACCCACAAGCAACGGTTACAGAAGGTTCAGAAATCTCTATCAATGGTCAAAACAATCGTTATAATGCCATTTACATCGATGGTGCTGTAAACAACGACGTGTTTGGTTTAGCAAGTTCAGGAACCAATGGAGGTCAAACTGGGGGTGCACCAATTAGTATTGATGCAATCGAAGAATTTCAAATCTCAGTAGCACCTTTCGATGTGCGCCAATCAGGTTTTGCCGGTGGTGCTATCAATGCCGTTACCCGCAGTGGTACTAACCAATTCGAAGGCTCTGTATATCATTTCTGGAGAAACCAAAATTTAGCTGGTAAAACACCTAATACCGATGATGACAGAGAAAAACTAGCTGATTTTACAGCGCAGACTACCGGCTTACGTGTAGGGGGACCCATTATTAAAAATAAACTTTTCTTCTTTGTAAGCGGAGAAATTCAACGCGATGAAACTCCTCAGCCTTTTGATTTCAACGATTACCGCGGAGATGCTTCTCGTGAGCAAATCAACCAACTAGTTAGTAAGCTAAATGCAGCTCCGTTTAACTACAATCCAGGTGGCTTTGAGAATAACACATCATCTCTTGATGCAGACCGCTTCTTGATTAAACTTGATTGGAACGTAAATCAAAATCACAAAGTAAGTTTAAGAACCTCTTATACGAACCTAGAGCAGTTCGATGCATTCCGTTCTTCTCCAACCTCTATCAGTTTCCTTAACGGAGCTATCTTTTTCCCTTCAGAAACGATTTCTTCTGCTTTAGAAGTGAAAAGTGCTTTTGGTAATAATATCTCGAATAATCTTATCATTGGCTATACTACTGTACGCGATGACAGAGACCCTGCCGGTCAAAACTTCCCTACAGTACGTATTGACGATGGCGCCGGAACTATTTTCTTTGGTAGTGAGGCATTTTCTACTGCAAACCGCCTTGATACAGACGTATTGACTATTACTAATAACTTAGAGCTATACAAAGGACGCCACACCATTACTTTTGGTACACATAACGAGTTCTACTCTGTATTGAACCTTTTCGTTCGCCAAAACTATGGTCAGTATTTTTATGCAGATGGTATTGAATCGTTTTTAAACGATGAGCCAGCTACGTTCTACGATAGAAGTTATTCTTTGATAGACAATGTAACGGGTGATGAATCAAATGCTGCAGCGATTTTTGATGCTATGCAATTAGGATTCTACGTACAAGATGAGTTTCAAGCTACTGATAATTTGAAATTAACTGGTGGTATCCGTATTGATATCCCCATCTATAATGATAATACTCCTGAAAATACACAGTTTAATTCTGAAACTATTCCTCTAATCGAAGCGGTAGGATACGATTTAGAGGGTGCTCGTAGTGGTTCTAAAGTTTCTACTCAGGCATTAATTGCTCCACGCTTAGGATTTAACTGGGATGTAAAAGGAGACCAAAATACGCAAGTACGTGGTGGTTTAGGTGTATTTACCAGCCGATCTCCATTTGTATGGGTAGGTGGTACTTATAACAACACTGGTGTTAACGTAGGTGGTGATGATGAAAGAACTTTAGATAACTTTCCTTTTGGTTTAGTAGACTTTCCACGTTGGGATCAGCAGCCACAATCGGTACAAGCAGGACAAGGACAGCCTTCAGGGCAGGTGGATTTATTCGCAGAAGATTTCAAACTTCCACAAGTGTTTAAAGCGAACTTAGCCGTTGACCAGAAATTACCTTGGGGCTTAGTAGGTACATTAGAAGCCATGTACACCAAAACATTGAATGGTATTTTGTACCAAAACTTAAACATTCGTCCTTCAGAAGCTAACTTGACAGGTACTCCTGATAACCGCCCAATTTTCAATAGAAGAGACCCAGTAGATCGTACTTACACTGGTATCTACTTAGGTACAAATACCAGCAAAGGTTACACATATAACTTGACGGCTCAGTTGACGAAACCGTTTGATAATGGCTTCATGGGTAGCATTGCGTACTCTTATGGAGATGCATTCTCTGTATATGATGGTACTTCTTCACAAAACTCTTCACAGTGGAGAGGTTTACACTCTATCCAAGGTAGAAATGGGTTTAATGAGACAGCTCGCTCCGATTTCTCACAGGGACACCGTGTAATCGCCTCAGTTTCATACAGAAAAGAATATCTTGGTTTCGGTGCCTCTCAAATCTCTTTGTTCTATGAAGGGCAGTCAGGCCGTCCATTCTCTTACATATACAACGATGGTGGAGCATTAACTAACGAAGACTCACGCGAGCGTAACATGATTTTTGTTCCTGCCACTCAAAACGATATCATCTTAGTAGAAGAAAATGGTATTTCACCTCAAGAACAATGGAACAATTTAAATGCTTTTATCGAAGCAAACGATTACTTAAGCGGAAGAAGAGGTCAGTATGCTGAAAGAAATGGAGATCGAGTTCCTTTCTCAAATGTAATCGACTTACGTTTCTTACAAGAAGTGTATTTGGAAATGGGTAATGGACAGAAAAACATTCTTCAATTCTCAGTAGATATCTTCAACTTCACTAACATGTTGAACAAAGACTGGGGTAAAAGATGGTTCACAGACTTCGATGGATATGAAATTCTTGACTTCGAAGGTTTCCAAGCAGATGGTACAACGCCAACCTTCTCATTCACTAGAAACATCGACGATGCCAACAACCCATTAAACAATATCGATGATAGCGGTTTAGTTAGCTCTCGCTGGCAAATGCAATTGGGTATTCGCTATATCTTCAGATAATTTCAAGCGATAACGGAGCGCACATGCTCCCCCACTATAAAAAGCAACCTCGAAAGGGGTTGCTTTTTTGCTTATATGCCTTAAAGGAAATTTAAAATCCTATTTGTTCCCTATCATTGTAAGTATTCGTAAACCTTGAAATTCTGCCCTATGCAAACTGCTTTATTTCGCGTTGCTATTGCATGCTTCCTTTTTATTGTCCCTATCTTTTATGGGTTTAGCCAAAGTGCTAATGTTCCTTTCGATGCCGACTACTACCACCTAATCGACCGATACGAGATTAAGCAAACTAATTTCTTTCCGGAGTTCCACAGCGTTGTCAAACCGTTTGACCGGCAATCGATTGCCGCCTTCGCTGATTCGCTCCATACCAGCGACCGCACTTGGTCCGATGCCGACCGGTTCAATATCCGCTACCTACTTAACGATAATTGGGAGTGGGCCGAGCACGAACAAAACGACCGCGAAAAGCCTATTTTAAAATTCTTTTATAAGAAAAACTCTGATGCGATTTATGCCCAAGAAAAAGATTTTGATTTGCACCTCAGCCCTATTGTCCACTTTTCGGTCGGGAACGATCCTGAGTTCGATGGGCTTACCTACCTCAACACGCGAGGTGTGCGGGTACGTGGCAGCATTGGGAAAAAGATTGGTTTCTTTTCATCATTCACGGAAAATCAGGCACGTTTTGCAGGCTATGTGCAAGAGCACATCGACTCTACTAATGCAGTCCCTGGCGAACGGTTTTGGAAAGTTATTGCCGATGGCAGCAAAAACATCACACAGTTTGCCGTAAACGATGGGGTCGATTTCACCCAAGCGCGAGGCTATATCACCTTTGTGCCAGTAGAGCCTGTACAACTTCAACTAGGGCACGACCGCCACAAGTTGGGCAATGGATACCGCTCGCTTGCGCTATCGGGCGAAATGCCCGACTATTTCTTTATGCGCATCAATACAAAGGTGTGGAAACTTCAATACACCAACTTGTATGCACAAATGAATACGCGAGCGCCCTTGAATGCCACTCAACTCCTCCCTAAGAAGTTCATGGCAATGCATCATCTGAGCATGAACATTTTACCTAATTTGAATATTGGCTTATTTGAATCGGTGATTTTTGGGCGCGATAGCGTTAATAATGCCTTGGAACTCGAATACTTGAACCCCATTATATTTTACCGCACGGTTGAGTTAGCCCTTGGCGATGTAGATAATGTAAACCTAGGGCTCGATTTCCGCTGGAACGTCCTCAACCGTTTCCAATTGTATGGGCAATTAATGCTAGATGATATCTTGTTCAGCGAATTTCGGAAAGGAAGTGGATGGTACTCGAACAAATGGGCTACGCAAATTGGCTTAAAATACATCGATGTCGCCGGAATTCCGAACCTCGACCTACAGCTAGAATATAACTCGGTGCGGCCTTACACCTACTCCCATATTAATTATACCGATGGTGCTAATTACCAACACTATGGGCAACCTTTGGCACACCCTCTAGGGGCGAATTTCAACGAGTTTATTGCCATCGGACGCTACCAGCCCATTCCGCGCTTATGGATTAGCGGAAAAATTATTGCTGCTCAACGTGGCGAAGATGCCTCCCCCGACGAAAACAATGGCGCTAATATCTTCTTAGACTACAACGAAAACCGCCAAGGAGATACCGGGCATACAACCGGGCAAGGAGTTCAATCGAACTTACTTTTTACCGATTTTACAGCGTCGTATCAGTTGTTTCACAACTTTTTTATCGATGCCAAATTGGTAGTACGAAGCTGGGAAACCCCCGATCAGAACCTCATTTTTAAAATCCACCGGGAGTACCCCGAAACATTTATGT
>CAYMYI010000125.1:0-3379 GCA_964394585.1 uncultured Roseobacteraceae bacterium | reverse complement strand
CGTGTTTCCTTCTTTAAGCCTACGTTGGAACACAGCTCAGCGCTTACAAGAGTTTTAGTATGTTCACCCAAATCCAGATAACCCCATGAACAAATTGCCTTTCTATTGGCTTTGCATGTTTACAAGCTTACTCAAAGTAGCATGTACACAAACACAGCCGCCTGAACGCACAGAAAATTCCTCAAGTAGTGAAGCTAACAGCACTTATCAGCTTGTATGGAGCGATGAGTTTGATACTTACGGACTCCCCGACTCGACAAAGTGGAACTACGATGTAGGCGATGGATGCCCTCAATTATGCGGTTGGGGAAATAATGAATTGCAATATTATACAGAAAAACGCTTAGAAAATGCCCGCATTGAAAACGGTATGTTAGTGATTGAAGCACATCAAGAAGCTTTTCAAAATTCTGAGTTTACCTCTGCCCGATTGGTTACCCAACATAAAGGCGATTGGCGGTATGGTAAGTTTTTAATTAGTGCGAAACTACCTAAAGGCAGAGGAACTTGGCCTGCCATCTGGATGCTTTCTACCCTAGAAGGTAACCGACAGTGGCCTTTGGACGGCGAAATTGATATTATGGAACACGTTGGCTACGACGAAGGGAACGTACATGGTACTATCCATACTTCCGCATTTAACCACATGAAGGGCACACAACTTTCAGGGAATGTAATGGTAGCCGATGCCACAGAAGCCTTCCACGAATATGGGATTGAGTGGACTCCTACTTTCATAAGTTGGCTACTCGATGGCGAAGAGTATTTCCGTATCCAGAACCAATATACTTCACTAGAAGAGTGGCCGTTTGACCAATACTCGTTCCATCTGATTTTGAACATAGCGGTAGGCGGTAATTGGGGTGGTAAAGAAGGCGTAGATGACTCGATTTGGCCACAACGCATGGAAGTCGACTACGCAAGAGTCTATCAAAAGAAATGATTTAGAATTTTTTTTAGATGTGCTTTCTTCTATCGAGCCATGTAAGAATTAGCTTACTTAACATTTAAAAGCGAAAAACCTCTTTCCAAATTGGAAAGAGGCTTTTTCTTACAATATGTGCAATATATCACACCTTAATTTCTACATCAACACCGCTCGGCAATTCCAATTTCATTAGTGCGTCTACGGTTTTTGAAGAGTTTGAATAAATATCTACCAAACGCTTGTAGGTACACATTTGAAATTGCTCACGCGATTTCTTGTTTACGTGTGGCGAACGCAATACAGTGAAGCGTTCTTTTTCAGTAGGTAGAGGGATTGGCCCATTTACAATGGCACCTGCTGCTTTTACAGCCTCTACAATTTGCTCTGAAGACTTATCCACCAAGTTGTGGTCGTACGACTTAAGCTTAATTCTTATTTTCTGTTCCATGCTTCTTTACTCTTAAATTTACTTAACCGCTACTCCAGTAGATTCTGCAATCACTGTATCTGCAATGTTCTTAGGTACTTCTGCGTAGTGCGAGAAGGTAAGGGAAGCAGAAGCTCTACCAGAGGTAATGGTACGTAAATCGGTTACATAACCAAACAACTCAGATAAAGGCACATCCGCCTTAATTACTACTGCACCTGACTTTACTTCTTGTCCTTTTGGTAATCCACGACGCTTGTTCAAATCACCAATTACGTTACCGGTAAACTCATCCGGAGAAACAACTTCTACCGCCATGATAGGCTCTAATAAAACAGGTTTACATTTCTTAGCCGCTACTTTAAATCCAAGCTTAGCAGCCATTTCGAATGATAAACTATCAGAGTCAACATCGTGGTAAGAACCAAAGAATAAGCGAACACGCATAGCCTCGATAGGGTAACCTGCTAATACACCATTATTCATAGCTTCTTTGAAGCCTTTTTCTACGGCAGGAATAAATTCTTTTGGAATTGCTCCACCTTTAACTTCATCAATGAATTGTAACCCGTTTTCAACAACACCTTCTTCGTTGGGTTCTGCTGGCATCAACTCAAACTGAATATCAGCAAATTTACCTTTACCACCAGTCTGCTTCTTGAAAGTCTCTCTGTGTTCAACATTTGCAGTAATTGTTTCTTTATAAGCAACTTGAGGTGCACCTTGATTAATTTCTACTTTGAACTCACGCTTCAAACGATCGATGATAATTTCAAGGTGAAGTTCTCCCATACCTCTTAGTACAGTCTGACCAGTCTCATGATCTGTTCTAACTGAAAGTGTTGGGTCTTCTTCCACTAATTTTGAAAGCGCATTAGAAAGTTTATCTACATCAGCTTGTTTCTTAGGCTCAATTGCGTAGCCAATTACTGGCTCAGGGAATGTCATTTCTTCAAGAATGATAGGTTTTCCTACCTCCACAAGCGTATCTCCTGTTTTGATATCTTTAAAGCCAACGCCTGCACAAATATCTCCTGCTTCTACTTTATCAATCGCATTCTGTTTGTTAGAGTGCATTTGAAGTAGACGAGAAATACGCTCTTTTTTACCTGTACGCATGTTGTACACATAAGAACCTGATTCTAGAGTTCCAGAATAAGCACGCATAAAGCAAAGACGACCTACGAAGGGGTCTGTTGCAATTTTAAAAGCAAGTGCTGAAAATGGCTCATCGTTATCAGGTCTGCGTACTTCTTCTTTTTCTGTATCAGGGTTCATTCCAGAAACAGGAGGCAAGTCAAGAGGAGATGGTAAGAAAGCCGCCACAGCATCCAACATAGCTTGTACTCCTTTGTTTTTGAAGGCAGAACCGCACATTACCGGCGACATCGACATATCAATTACGGCTTTACGAATAGCAGCACGCATTTCATCTTCAGTGATTGAATCAGGATCATCGAAGAATTTTTCCATCAAATTTTCGTCGTACTCTGCTACTGACTCCACAAGTTTTTGTCTCCATTCTTCTACTTCGTCAACAATATCGGCAGGAATATCCACTACTTGATAGGTCATTCCTTGATCTTCCTCATTCCAAATAATTCCACGGTTTGTGATAAGATCAACAACACCTTTGAATTTATCTTCAGCACCAATAGGCACTTGCAATGGCACAGGATTACCTCCTAACTTATCTTTAATTTCTTTTACTGCATTGAAGAAATCGGCTCCTGCTCTATCCATCTTATTTACAAAGCAGATACGAGGAACACGATATTTGTCAGCTTGACGCCATACAGTTTCAGACTGAGGCTCTACCCCAGAAACGGCACAAAACAAAGCAACAGCACCATCGAGTACGCGTAGTGAACGCTCTACCTCAACGGTAAAGTCAACGTGCCCTGGCGTATCAATGATATTTACGCGGTACTCCTTAGTGTCTTCCGTTGCTTGTCCTTGTTCTGTAGGATACTTCCACGATGTGGTAGTAGCCGCCGATGTGATGGTGATGCCTCGCTCTTGCT
>CAYMYI010000124.1:5677-11275 GCA_964394585.1 uncultured Roseobacteraceae bacterium | reverse complement strand
CCATAGATATGTTGGTGTTGTTGGAAGGTGCTGCTGCCTTAAGGTTTGCCTGCGAAGTTTTTAGCCAGTACTCTATTTTATTAGCCATTGTACCAAGCGTTATGGGCTTGGCGATGTAATCGTCCATACCCAAACGGATATATTGGGAGGCTTCGTTGGAGAGTGCATTGGCACTTAGCCCGATGATAGGGGGTAAGGTTGTATACTGCTTTCGGAGCTGCCGCGTTGCCTCTATCCCATCCATACGAGGCATTTGGATGTCCATCAGGATTAGGTCAAAGTTAGAGGGTCTATACTTTTTTAAAACTTCTAATCCATTTTTGGCAATGGTTACTTGGCACCCTAAATGTTCTAAAATGAGCTTAGCGACTTCTTGGTTTGTGAGTTTATCCTCGGCTAATAGTACTCTAGTACCTAATAGCGTTTCCGAATTATCTACTATAATGCTGTTTTTTGCTTTTGAAGGCAACTCAGGTTCGACAGCAGGTTGATACTCAAAGGTAAACCAGAATGTACTGCCCTGCCCTTCTTTAGAACGCACTCCTATCCCTCCGTTCATTAATTCGACTAAATCTTTACAAATCACCAAGCCAAGCCCTGTACCTCCTTGCTCGCGTGTGGAGGAATCATCTATCTGAGAAAACTTTTGAAATAAGCGATGTTGATCGGCTTTTGCGATGCCAATACCGGTATCGGTTACCGATACCTTTAGCATGGTTTCATGTATGGATTCCACCACGATGGCAATACTCCCCTGCCTTGTAAACTTAATGGCATTGCTTAGTAAATTCGTGATTACTTGAGTAAGCCGAGTTTCATCAGCACTTAGGTAAGCAGGTACTTTTTCATCGAACTGAATGCGAAAGTCAAGTTGCTTTTGGGTGATTTTGGGGCGAAATAACTCAGCAATCCGTTCAATCATTTTTTTAAATGGAAAAGGCAGTGGCTTTAGGAGCATTTTACCTGCCTCTATTTTTGATGAATCGAGGATATCGTTGATAATAGCTAATAAGTTCTCGGCAGAGCGTTGAATAAGGCGGACATATTGTTTACGCTTATCAGCTGTGTGTTCCTGTTCTAGTAGGTCTAGAATTCCGATAATTCCATTAAGAGGTGTGCGAATTTCATGACTCATATTCGCTAAGAATTGCGACTTAAAAGCCAACGCTTTTTCGGCAAGTTCTTTTTCTTTTAGTATTTGAGTTTGGCGTTTCTGAGCAGTAATATTTGTAAAGATGGCATCGGTACGGATTAATTTTCCTTTGGCATCGAGCGTTGGTTTTATTTCCACGCGCAACCATAGTTCTTTTTCTTGTGCATTGATAATCCGCAGTTCCGAGGTAGTACCTTCTCCAATTTGTAGCATTCCCATTTGGTGTTCCAAGAGCGACTTATCAGCCGGATGTACTAATTCTGCCCACAACATGGGTTTTTCCATGAATGCCTCCGCAGCATACCCAAAGATTGTTTCGCACTGCTTAGATACCTGTATGGTTTTCTTTAAGGTAACATCTACCGAAAGGAATACACTCTCTAGGTTGTCAAATATGTATTGCAACTGTTCTTTAGCATCGATTACAGCACGCTCTGCAGCTAGCTTTTCGGTTACATCGGTTTGGATACCTAAATAATGCGTAAGCTGCCCTTTGGCATTAAACACCGGCGAAATATCGAGTTGATTGTAAAACAATGTTCCGTTCTTTCGGTAGTTTCTCACTAAAGTACGCAAGTGCTTTTTCTGGCGTATTGCTTCTCTTAGGTTTAAGATCCCATCTTGCCGGCGGTCGTTACCTTGCAAAAAGCGGCAGTTTTTACCCAAAACTTCTTCGGCTTTATACCCCGTAATGGCTTCGAAAGCAGGGTTTACATAAATGAGCGGCAAATCGGGTTGAAGTGCATCGGCAATTACTACACCATTAGGAGTAGCCTCGATACCGGTGGAAAGCAACTGTAACTGTAGCTGTGCGCGCCGTTCTTTGGTCAGGTTATGGAAGAAGTTAATGTAACCAATGATGTTTTTTTGGGAATCGTAAATAATAGCGCCGGTAAGCTCGCAAATAACCGTTTCGCCTTTGCTGTTTCGGCATGTTACTTCTATAGGGATATACTCTCCTACGATATCGGTAAAATGCTTTTTTTCTTCATGCATGAAAGACGCTTTATCAAGAAGAACACGCAAAAGCATCCCCACCAAACTAGTAGCCGTGTATCCAAAGATTGCCGTTGCCCCGGCATTGGCAAATACAATGTTACCCTCGGGCGATTCTACCACAACCGCCTCGGGAATTGCCCGAAAAATGGCTTCTAGCTTATTTTTTTGCTCGATAATCTCGTTTTGCGATTGTATTTTTTCTGTAATATCGGTTGCCACCCCAATAATACGTTGCACATTCCCTTGGGAGCGCATTACCCGTCCTCGCACTAAAACCCACAACACAGTCCCATCTCTATGAACCACTCTACATTCTATTTCGATGTCGTTTTGCGTATCAGACTGAACGGCTCGCGCCATAGTAACTTTTATCGCGCGGCGGTCTCTCGGATGGATGAGCATAAGCGCCACTTGGGGCAAGTCGGGGACTTCTGCTGCGGCATACCCTAAAATAGCTTTGTAGTTTGAAGAAATACTGAAATAATTTTGGTCAGGTTCCCACGTCCATATTCCGACCTTCCCTCCCAGCATGGCTAATTCGTAACGTTCTTGGCTACTGGCGAGGGCTTCATCGGCTAAGCGTCGGGCGGTAATGTCTTTGGATAAAACCACCCATTTTGCCACCTTTCCCTGTTCTACTACAGCCTTGTATCGGTTTTCAAACCATTTATAGCGCCCTTCTACATGGGAAAGGCGGCAATCGAACACGATTTCGCGCATAGTTGCTTCCGGAGAGTACACCTGCGTGAGTAAAGAACGGTCGGTTGGGTGTATTTCTCGGAAGAGATGCCGCCCTACCAACAATGAAGGAGATTTACCTAGCAAGCCTTGTACAGACTCGGACACCGATAAAATTATCCCGCTTGCAGAAATACAACTCAAAATATCAGAGCTGAAATGGGTGGAAAAGTTCCCCATCAATGCCGTTACCTGCTTATCTTCTTGCTTAAATTGGCGTAAAGCAGGTTGTAAAACAGATGCAAAACAGCTTAGGTGCACAACCCTTTCATCTTCCTTTCTCCACAGCGAGCCATCAAGCCGTAAAGCCAGCATTTTTACCGATGGCATATGTTGCTCTATTTGTTCGGCTCTCTCGTGCACCTTTTCTTCTTGCTCGGTTACCTCTATAAACAGGCGAAGCTTGTTGTGATCATCGATGAGGGCAATGGGTACTTGCAGTTCAGTTTGCTCAGAGGTCGCTACCCGAAAATGGATAAACACCTTCCAAGAAGGTGCTTCTGCTACACAATAGCTACTAATTGCCCTATACAGGGCATGGAGTTTTTCTTGATGGGAAAGGCGTTCAGGGAGTATATACATAAAAGCAAAAAATCATCCGCTACCGTGTGCTTTAAGTTGTCATCAAAGCATTGTAGCAACCTAAAAATCAGTTACTTACCGAAAGTATTCTTCTAAAAGCTATTTGCCATTTCTTCTACCCGACGCAACCGTCAGCTCAAGTTCTGCCACTATGGCAGTGATGTATCCACATATTCCGCCTTGGAAATGTATTTGTCAGCTTATCTTCCTAACAAACTCCTAGTTTCCTTTGCAAATTTTTTAGCTTTGTAGCTTGATACAAAAGGAATAAATGCATTTACATTTTACATAGAATTTAGAATTAATGCTCGATTTTATAACCAAAACGGCTACCAAAATATTTGGTACCAAATCAGATAAAGACTTAAAGCTCATCACGCCGTATGTAACTCAAATTAACCAAGTCTTTCAGGAGCTCCAACCTTTGAGCGACGACTCTCTTCGTGAAGAAACTCAAAAAATTCGACAAGCCATTCGCAATCATCTAAAAGAGATTGACGAGCAACTAGCCGAACTTCACAAGCAAGTAGAAGAGAACCCAAGTATGGGGATCGATGAGAAAGAAAGCATTTTTGAGCAGATCGATAAATTAGAGGAAAATCGAAACAAAGAGCTAGAAAATGTACTGCTAGAAGTGCTCCCTCGTGCTTTTGCTGTGGTGAAAGAAACAGCCCGTCGGTTTACTGAAAACAAGCAATTAGTGGTAACGCGTACCGAACACGACGAACAAATTGCTGCTCACAAACAGAACGTTAAAATTGAAGGAGAAAAAGCTATTTGGCTTAACCAATGGATGGCTGCAGGCAATGAAATCACCTGGAATATGATCCACTACGATGTCCAGCTAATTGGAGGGATTGTACTACACCAAGGCAAAATTGCAGAAATGGCAACCGGTGAGGGTAAAACACTAGTGGCAACGCTTCCTGCTTTCTTAAATGCGCTTGCCGAGCGGGGCGTCCATATTGTTACTGTAAACGATTACCTCGCGAAACGCGATGCAGAGTGGATGAGCCCTCTGATGGAATTCCACGGACTTACTGTAGATTGCATCGATAAGTACGAGCCACACTCTGAAGAACGAAAGAAGGCGTATCGGTGCGATATCACCTATGGAACCAATAACGAATTTGGATTCGACTACCTACGCGATAATATGGCGCGTTCGGTCGAAGACCAAGTGCAGCGTGTACATCATTTCACTATGGTCGATGAAGTTGACTCGGTATTGGTTGACGACGCCCGTACACCGCTCATCATCTCAGGTCCTGTACCAAAAGGCGATGAACACGAGTTTAACACTATGAAACCGCGTGTAAGTCGCATTGTAGAAGAACAGAAGAAACTGGTTATGGGCTTTTTAGCAGAAGCCAAAAAGAAAATTGCTGAAGGAGACGACGAAGAAGGAGGTAGAGCCTTGTTTAGAGCCTACCGTGGGCTACCCAAATTTAAACCCCTCATTAAATATTTAAGTGAGCCGGGAATCAAACAAAAACTGCAAAAAACGGAAAACTTCTACTTGCAAGATAATGCTAAACAAATGCCTGAGGCTGATAAGCCTTTGTTTTTCACAATCGACGAGAAAAACAACTTGGTTGAATTAACCGATAAAGGACTCGATGCAATTACTAAATCAGGAGAAGACAAAAGCTTCTTCATCTTACCCGACATCAGCACAGAATTAGATGCCATTGAAAAAGATGAAGAACTTTCAGATACGGAAAAACTTGAAAAGCAAGAAAAGCTTACCCAAGAATATACCACTAAAACGCAGCGAATCCATACTGTAAACCAGCTCTTAAAAGCATATGCTCTTTTTGAAAAAGATGTTGACTACATTATTGTAGATGGGAAGGTGAAAATCGTCGACGAACAGACCGGGCGTGTAATGGAGGGGCGGCGTTACTCCGATGGCCTCCACCAAGCACTAGAGGCGAAAGAAAATGTAAAAATTGAAGAAGCCACTCAAACTTATGCTACCGTAACGCTGCAGAACTACTTCCGGATGTACCATAAACTCTCCGGAATGACCGGCACCGCGGTCACGGAGGCCCCGGAGTTCTTCAAGATCTACAATATCGAGGTCCTCATCATTGCGATACAAAAACAGGTCCCTGACAAATCCA
>CAYMYI010000124.1:0-5667 GCA_964394585.1 uncultured Roseobacteraceae bacterium | reverse complement strand
ATAAACTCTCCGGAATGACCGGCACCGCCGAAACAGAAGCGCGTGAGTTCTGGGAAATTTATAAACTCGACGTAGTGGTAATTCCTACCAATCGCCCGATAGTTCGCGATGACCGAGAAGATAAAGTATACAAAACCATCCGCGAGAAGTTTAATGCCGTAGTTCAAGAAATTCAAGAGATGGTTAGCCAAAATAGACCCGTTTTAGTAGGCACCACCTCTGTTGAATATTCTGAGTTATTAAGCCGCTATCTGAAACGCCAAGGCATCGAGCATCAGGTTCTCAATGCGAAACAACATGCTCGCGAAGCGGAAATCGTAGCCAATGCTGGCTTACCAAAAACGGTTACTATTGCCACCAACATGGCAGGGCGAGGTACCGATATTAAGTTAACACCGGAGTCGAAAGCTGCCGGCGGGCTAGCTATCATTGGTACAGAACGCCATGAATCGCGCCGAGTTGACCGCCAACTTCGTGGTCGTGCAGGCCGACAAGGCGATCCGGGTTCCTCTCAGTTCTTTGTAAGCTTAGAAGATAATCTAATGCGACTCTTCGGTTCAGATCGTATCGCAAAAGTAATGGATCGCCTTGGGTTAGAAGAAGGAGAGGTAATTCAAGCGTCTATGATTACTAAATCTATCGAACGGGCGCAAAAGAAAGTGGAAGAAAATAACTTTGCGAGTCGTAAACGGCTCCTCGAGTACGACGACGTAATGAACTCACAACGCGAGGTGATTTATCGCCGTCGCCGCAATGCACTCTACGGAGAACGGCTTCAGCTCGATATCATGACAGCCTTCTTTGATGTAGCGGAAAATATTGTCAACCTACATCAAGGGAATTACGAAGGCTTCAAGCTTGAAGTCTTACAAACATTTGGCTTTGGCACTGAAATCGACATCGAATCCTTCCAAAAAAATAATCCTTCACAACTCACGCAATCACTCTACGAAGAAGCCATTGAGAAGTACCGCCAGAAAAATAATCTCATTGTAGAAAAAACCTTCCACGTTATTAAAAGTGTATACGAAAATAAGGGTGCTACTGTACGAGAAATTGTAATCCCTTTTACCAATGGAACCCATCAGCTACAAGTGGTTGAGAATTTAGAACGTGCTGTACACAGCGAAGGCAAATCATTAATTGATACCATGCAACAAGCCATTACCTTGGCAATCATCGATCAAGAATGGAAAGAACACTTACGGGAAATGGACGAGCTGAAAGAACAAGTACAAAATGCTCGCTTCGAGCAAAAAGACCCTTTGCTTATCTATAAATTTGAAGCTTTTAATTTATTCAAATCTTTTGTGGAATCGGTCAACCATTCCACCATTACGTTCTTAGCAAAAGCATCGCTCCCTATCCAAAACCCTAACGAGGTGCAAGAAGCACGTAAACCACGGCGGCCCTCTTCCAAGGTAAAGGCGCAAAAAGCCGAAGCACAATCGAGCTTAGCCAGTAGTGGTGCGCCTTCAACTGAAGGAGCAGAAAACACCCAAACAGACATCGAAGTTACCAAACCTATCCGCAAGCAAAAACTACCCAACCGAAACGATAGAGTCACTGTACGCTATTCCGATGGAACAGTAAAAGAAAACGTGAAGTTTAAGACTGTAGAGCAAGATGTAGCGAGCAATCGGTGCGTTTTAATCGATTAGGCTTTACCCAACAGTCTATAAGAAAACCCTCCTGAGTAGGCAGATTCGATACATTCTTTGTTACCTTACAAAGTAAATTTGCCTCTCAGGTACATTTTCTCGTAAAACAGTTCAGAGCTATATTGTAATTTATCTTTAAGATGATTCTATGCGACGCACTCTTACAATACTAATCACGATGTTGATCGGCTCCCAACTAATTGGGTGTAAATCGAGTAAACCTACAGGCAAAACTACTTTTACGGATGATATGAGCAATTACAGAATTGCAATCAATCCGGCAAATAATATAGCCTCATCTGATATAGATTCATCCTCTACTACAATGCTATCATGGTCATCTTTGGAAAGTAGTTATAGTGTAAATGATTCCATACAAGCTACAGTGCAGCAAATAGCTCTTGCCAATACAATTATTGAGTCATTCCCCGGCTATCGCATACAAGTTTATTCTGCCAGTAGTAGAGAAAATGCGCTAGAAATTATTAAATACCTAGAAGAAGAGCTAAAAATAAAAGATCCAATATATCTTCATTACGAACAGCCTAATTTCAAAGTCAAAATAGGAGATTATACCAATAGAATTCGTGCCTACGAAGTTCATGCAACCTTGAAA
The DNA here is from genome assembly GCA_964394585.1 of uncultured Roseobacteraceae bacterium. Lineage (GTDB taxonomy): Bacteria > Bacteroidota > Bacteroidia > Cytophagales > Flammeovirgaceae > CAYUJH01. Next base: position 3,390 of record CAYMYI010000124.1, on the reverse strand, counting down.
ACAGAATACCCTTACTCTATCATTATTCGTGATGATATCAAGCTCTATATACATGAAACCCAAGAAGAAAAAGACACCGATAAAAACTAGTTTCATCGGTGTCTTTTAAAATTTTCTGAATAGGAAACTTAGGGTATCATTTCTATAATTTCTTCACGCTCATTCATAAATTTATACTCGGTAATCGCTAGGGAAGAATCTTGGATTATAGGTACCCATTTATGATATCTCATCAACCATTTTATTTGCTTTGAAAGCACACCCTTTGTGAAATGAGCGAATAAATAAGGATGTACTAACAAGCTCACCTTTTTTTCATTTTGTTTTTCCAAAATAAACTGAAGACGTTGCTCTATATCATCTGAAATTGTGATAGTTGCACCTACTTTACCTGTACCACTACAAGTTGGGCATTTTTCTTTGGTTACGATATTTACTTCCGGTCTTACGCGTTGTCGAGTAATTTGCATCAATCCAAATTTACTCAGAGGTAAAATAGTGTATTTTGAACGATCCGACTTCATTTCTTCTTTCATGAAATCATATACTTTACGCTTATTCTCCGTTTTTTTCATATCGATGAAATCTATCACAATAATTCCTCCCATATCCCTCAAGCGTAATTGTCGAGCTATTTCAGCGGCTGCTTGTAGGTTTACATGTAATGCGTTACTTTCTTGATCCGCCTCAGCATTCGATTTATTCCCACTGTTTACATCTATAACATGCATTGCCTCTGTGTGCTCAATTACAAGATAGCCCCCATTTTGTAAACTCACAGTTTGCCCAAAAAGAGCTTTCAGTTGTTTTTCAATACCAAAATTTTCGAAAATTTTTATCTTCCCACTGTAGTGTTTTACAATACGCTCCCTATTAGGTGCAATCGTACGAATATATTCTCTAATCTCTTCGTAGGTCTTAAAGTCATCGACTGTAATGCTATCAAACGTTTCGTTCAAGATATCGCGCAACATGGAGTTAGCTTTGCTTAGCTCTCCTAATACCTTTTGCCGAGGTTTAGCACTACCTAAAGCCTTCACACTTGCTGACCACTTTTCAAGTAAGCCTTGCAAATCTTTATCTAGCTCTGCCACATCTTTACCCTCTGCTACTGTACGAATAATAACCCCAAAATTCTCAGGCTTAATAGAGGAAATTAACCTCGACAGCCTTTTACGTTCTGTTTGATCAGAAATTTTCTTTGAAATATTGATAGCGTTCGAGAAAGGCACTAAAACAAGATACCTTCCTGCTATAGATAACTCACATGACAAACGAGGCCCTTTTGTTGAAATTGGCTCTTTTACAATTTGCACTAAAATGCGCTGATTAGGCTTAAACACTTCTGTGATTTTCCCTAGCTTATCTATTTCAGCCTCCATCTTAAACTTATTTAAGCGCATATGAACATCCTTACGTCCATTATTTTGCCGAATAAATTTAAGCAGAGACTTAACCCTAGGTCCTAAATCCAAATAGTGGAGAAATGCATCCTTATCATATCCTATATCTACAAACGCTGCATTTAATCCAGGGACTAGCTTGCGAATCGTTCCTAAATAAATATCTCCTACAGAATAACTGTTCTCGCCATTATCATAATGTAACTCTACTAATTTCTTATCATGCAAAAGAGCTATACGTCCGCCATTTTGAGTCGAATCTATGATTAATTCTTTACTCAATTTGACATATGTTTAAAGTGAATTAAAAGAAATACATGGGAAATATCCCTGCATTTTAAAGGTTTACTTAAAACAACAGAAGGCTTGATAGTACCCAATACTATCAAACCTATTGATACGGCATTTGTGAGTTTTAATTTAGCATAAAACAGATGAAAAACTCACAATAAAGCCTCTTGACTAGCTCTTCTTTTTATGACGATTTTTTCTCAGTCTCTTTTTTCTTTTATGGGTCGCAATCTTATGTCTCTTCCTTTTTTTTCCACAAGGCATAGTATTAAAATTTATGGGTTAATAATTATTTAAATCTGTTGGTTATAATTCATCAATATACTTTTGTATTGTGCTCTTAACACTTTCGTCCTCGGCCTGATGCAAGGCATCTTTTAATACTTGCATGGCTTTATTCTTCTCTCCAAGCTCGTTTAAACAAATTCCACGATAAAATGCTGTTTGGACTGTTCCTTTCCCAATTTCTTCTAAAGTAGAAAATCTTTCTAATGCTTTAGCAAACTGCCCTGACTGCATAGATAAAACACCTAAACTAAATAAAGCCTGTTCATTCTCCGGGTATTCTTCCAGTACACTTCTTATCATTAGAATGCCTTGCATAGGATTATCAGAATTAACCATAGTCATTCCGATATGTACTTTGGCGACAGGCAAATCTGCTTCGATAGACAAAGCTTTTTCATAGTATTTTCGAGTACCCTCTGCAAATAGCTGAATCCGCTCAGGAGAAACTGCATAGGTAAATGCTTCATAATAACTTTCACCTGCTAAAAGTAAGTAGGGCAACAATCCAACAGTATCTGCCATCCACGAAGAAAAAAAAGCTGCGCTGTCATAATACTGAAGACTTTGAAAATCGCTAATAATATTAGCAGTAAGCGTTAAACTATCAGAAAAATCTGAAGATGAAGCAAATAAAACAAGTTTGTGATCAAAGGTATAATCTGACTTAATTTGAATATTGTCCACTTGGGAGTCAGTATGAACAGAATCAATAATAGTACTACTTAGAGTTGATGATTCATCACTTACTACAACCTTTGGCAAAAAAAACAAGCCCGTTATAGCTACTATACTTACAAATATTAATATGAATTGTGCTTTATTCATCCAAACATCGAGTCTTATTGATTTGCCAGTTTCACTTTTTCGCTCGATTTAATTTTCTCAACAAATGATTTAGATGGCTTAAAGCTAGGGATATAGTGTTCTTCTATTCTGATAGCGGTATTTTTTGAAATATCACGACCGATTTTGCTTGCACGCTTCTTATTTACAAAGCTACCAAAACCTCTTACGTATATATTTTCTCCCTCCGACATTTTTGTCTTTACAACTTTGAAAAAGGCTTCTACAGTTGCTGCTACGTCTCCCTTATCAATCCCTGTTTGATGTGTTATTTCGGCTATTACTTCTGCTTTCGTCACTTTATTTTAATTTAAGTTTTTTAATCTGTAAGATTCTAATAATCAACTACTTGAAAAGTGTGCAAATTTAGCTTTCGTATATATGAATAGCAAATAAGTTAATACTTTATTAGCATTTCTATTCGAAATATCAGTGATTTTTATCTTAGATACTTAGGAGGAGATAAAATATTGATAATTAGGTATCTAAAAAGAAGTAATAATTCTTTTAAATCTATTAAACTAAAAAAGCCTTTCCTGATAATAGGAAAGGCATAATTATAAAA
>CAYMYI010000123.1:0-11337 GCA_964394585.1 uncultured Roseobacteraceae bacterium | reverse complement strand
TATACACCGGCACATGGGCAGCTTGCCAACGAAACAGTGCGACTGCCAAGGCGTCAAAGTCTTCGTGAGTGCCCTTAAGCAGGGCTTCTTTACACGCATCAATAAACCCGATAGGATGGTTGGTAGGAGTTGGCATACTCTTTATCTCTAGTTTCTTGCAGTAGATTGGCTTAGAACAAGCGCCAATTAGCTAAAGCATTGACAAAACGCATCAAGATGGTAGGTTGCACAATCACGCTGAAGATTAACCCGAACAGTGCGCCGTACAGGTGTGCACTATGATTTATATTATCGGCACTGTTTTTCGCTTGATAATACGAGTACACCAAAAACAACGACCCTAGAATAAACCCGGGAATCCCGATAGGGATAAAAAGAATGTAGAGTTTTTCGGTAGGATTGAACAAAATGAACGAAAATACCAAAGCCGATACTCCACCAGAAGCGCCTAGCGAATTGTACCCTGGGCTGTTCTGATAGCGAATGAAGGTAGGGATGTCCGAAACAATAACGCCTACTACAAATAAAATTAAGAAGTATAAAGTGCTTTTCCCTGGGAAGAAAAACTCGAAAATATACTCCATCTGCTGCCCAAAGAAAAAAAGAGTGAAGATGTTGAAAAACAGATGGATATACCCCGAATGAATAAAGCCTGAAGTAAGAAACCGGTAATATTCGTTATGGTGTTTCACTCGGTAGGGAGTCATCATGAACTTCATCTGAAGTTCAGGTTTCGACCACGCATAGAAACTTATCGCCGCAATGAGGGCAATTAGCACAAGAGTTACAGTCATATCTATCATATTAAAATAAAAACATATTTATATAATTATATTCTTTTTGTGAATTCTCCAAAATGAACGATTGTTACCTTTACGGTTTAACAGTTCTACAATCTATAATACATAATAGACACTATGAGTTTTGAAGTAACCAATTTTGAGCAACAAGTTATTGAACGCAGCAAAGAAGTTCCTGTATTAGTCGATTTTTGGGCGCCATGGTGCGGCCCTTGTCAGGTTTTAGGCCCTACGATTGAAAAACTCGCCGGCAGCGCCAATGGCCGTTGGGAGCTTGTGAAGGTGAATGTCGACCAGCACCAGCAGCTTTCGAACCAATACAAAGTACGGGGAATCCCTGCGGTAAAACTATTTGTAGATGGAGAGGTAATGGATGAGTTTACGGGAGCGTTGCCCGAGTCGCAAATCCAGCAATGGCTTGCCGAAAAGCTACCAACCCCAACGGATAAACAAGTGATGCAGGCAATCGCTCTATTCGAAGTGGGCGACACCTCCCAAGCCCAATCTGTTTTCGAAGCGGTACTGCAAACCGAACCCGAGCATCCTAAAGCTAGTTTTTACTTGGCGAAAATGCGATTATTTTCCGATGCAGACCAGGCTCTACAACTACTAAAAGTAGCTGAAAAATCGCCACAGTTAGTAAATCCCACCCTCGGATTGGTAAGTTTGGTGGAAATCCTGGCTATTGATAGTGCCAATCTCGAACCTCACTCAGTAAAAGATACGTTCGTGTCAGCGTTGGAGGCACTCAAACAACAAAATTTTGATCGTGCCTTAGAGCAATTTATCCAAGTAGTGATGGCACACAAAGCATATCAGGATGAGGCCGCCCGAAAAGCATGCATTGCGATTTTTAACTATTTGGGAGCACAACACGAAACCACTAAGAAGTACCGCCGCCGTTTCGATATGGCGCTGTATTAACCGTTTTCCATCCATTTTTTAGGGGAAGTCTACCGCTGTCTTCCCCTTTTTTATGCAGATTTCCCTACATTCGAGCTCTCAAAAAATATGGTGCCGTTGGCATCGGTTTACTCACTTTTAGCGCACGGCATACTATGGATATTTTACGGGGCGTTTTTGGCATTTTAGTATTGGTTAGCATCGCTTGGTTGTTTTCAAAAAAACGCCGTAATATCGATTGGCGACTTGTAGGCATTGGCATTTCGCTGCAAGTGCTGTTTGGGTTGCTAATCACAAAAATCCCTCTTGTAGCCCTTGGTTTCCGCAAACTCAGCGAAGCTTTTGTGCGCTTGTTAAGCTTTTCGAGCGATGGCGCTAAATTCCTCTTCGCCGACTTAGCCACCGATTCGTTCGGGTTTATCTTTGCTTTTCAGGTACTACCTACCGTTATTTTTTTTGCTACACTTTCAGCAGGGTTATATTACTTGGGCATTCTGCAAAAAGTAGTATGGGCAATTGCTTGGGTGATGTCGCGTACCATGCGCCTTTCTGGTGCCGAAAGCCTCTCGGCTGCGGGTAACATCTTTTTAGGGCAAACCGAAGCCCCGTTGTTGGTAAAGCCTTTTGTGGCTAAAATGACCACTTCGGAGCTAATGTGTTTGATGACCGGCGGTATGGCAACGATTGCCGGGGGCGTATTGGCAGGCTATGTAGCATTTCTCGGTGGCGACGATATGGCAGAACGTGCCAAGTTTGCTTCCTATCTATTAAGTGCCTCGATTATGAATGCACCAGCTGCCATCGTTCTGGCAAAAATTATAATCCCCGAAACCGAACCAGAGAAAATAGACAGCTCGTTGCAGGTGTCGCAAGATTCGCTAGGAGTAAACCTGATTGACGCGCTAGCAAGTGGTGCTGCCGACGGGCTGAAACTCGCCTTGAATATTGGCGGGATGCTGCTTGCCTTTATCGCGCTAATTGCCATGTTTAATTACATTTTGAAAGATGTGATTGGCGCGCTCATCCCTTTTGGCGATGGTTCCCTCAACGATGCCATTCGAATGGCTACAAGCGGAACGTTCGAAGGCTTTTCCCTAGAGTACATTCTTGGGCAAGGGTTTCGCCTACTCGCTTGGGTAATGGGTGTGGAGTGGAAAGATACTCTACTGGTGGGGAGTATGCTAGGACAAAAAGTGGTAATCAACGAGTTTGTGGCATATCTAAGCCTTTCAGAAGTGAAAGCGCAAGGGGTGCTTTCGGCAAAGTCGATTATTATTGCGACGTATGCACTCTGTGGGTTTGCCAATTTCAGCTCTATTGCCATTCAGATTGGGGGCATCGGGGGGATGGCTCCAAACCGGCAAAGCGACCTTTCGAGGCTGGGCATGCGGGCTTTATTAGCAGCAACTCTCGCTACTATGATGACCGCCACCATTGCAGGAGTATTTGCTACATAATTCCTTGTTTATAACACAGCGTAATTGAATAGATTCACTTTTTTGTCGGTAAGCAGACGAAAAACAATCCACCCTATCAATTAATTTATTACATTGAGTATCATCTTCTTACCTACAATTCACTACTATGCGCAAAACCATCTTTTACTTCCTGAGCTTCTCTACTCTACTGTTAACTGGCTGCCTAAACTATGGCAATTATCGGGTAGAATCAGACTATAGCTATGCCGGCAAATTCAACGATTACAAATCGTTCAATTTTTTTGATGAATTAATTCAAGACACTACACGGCGCAATGTCATCCTCGCCAATGCCATCCGTTCCCGCCTTAATTTACAAGGCTATAAACTCACAAACCGCAACCCAAACTTATTGGTATCGTACAAGATTTTCTTTGGCGATATGCAGTTTAAAGGCTATGAACAACCCGATATTGTATATTGGTCGAAAAATGGAGACGAAGACGAAGAATACGACGCTGTAAAGTACAAACTCCGCGAAGGGACGTTGCTCATTTCGCTTTATGACCGCGACGGCGAAACTGTTGTGTGGCAAGGGTACGCTTCGGGAGTGTTCGGCATGGGCGAAGTCAACGCCTCCGATGAGCGCTATTTAAAACGTTTGGTACGCTCCATCTTCGATCAGTTTAAGTTTGTTGCCAACGATTTTGTACCGTTGGAAGAACGCCGCCGATCAGGCGATTAGCGGGCGGGGTGGTATTGCGCAACGATTTTCAATCAATATCTCCTATCATATTTTAGAAGTAGCACCCTTGCTTTTGGCATGAGAATTTGCCCCTTTTTGCGTATTTCGTGCCCTTACAAGGGAAAGCTTCCAAGAATCCATAAATGCAGCATTGTGAGAAGAGGAGCCGTTAGATGAAATTCAATACTATTTTTGCAACGAAAGTTTTTGGCTTTCATGATTTACATACCTTTTTATCAATTACACGCTTAAATAGTCCCCTCATGCTGGTCAAAATCTGCGGAATGAAATCGCCGGCGAACCTGAAAGCCGTTGCGCAACTTTCCCCCAATTTTCTAGGCTTCATTTTTTACCCACCTTCCAAGCGATACATGGAGCAAAGCCTTTCGCCTGCCGATGTGGAGCATCTGCCCCCGACCATACAGAAAGTGGGTGTATTCGTGAACGAATCAGAAGAGGACATCATGAAAAGGGTACATCGTTTTTGCCTTGATGTAGTGCAGTTGCATGGAGAGGAGTCGCCTACTGTTTGCCAGCGTCTTCAACAACAAGGCATTTCCGTGTGGAAAGTATTCCATGTAGGGACTACTTTCAATTTTGATGTACTAGAGGCGTATATACCACATGTAGATGCATTTTTATTCGATACCCAAGGTACACAGTATGGAGGTAACGGTGTAACGTTTAATTGGGGAATTTTGGAAGAATACCCCTTCGACAAACCCTTTTGGCTCAGTGGAGGTATCCGCCCCGCCGATGCTGAAGCGTTACGTGTTCTCTCGTTTCCCCAACTCTTGGGCGTAGATATCAACAGCGGATTCGAAAATCAGCCTGGCGAAAAAAACATATCTCTTCTACAGCCTTTCTTACAAACGTTACAAAACATGTAGTTTTGTCTATCATTTCATAACTAACTAAACTCCCATGCAATACACGGTAAACGAAAAAGGATATTATGGCAAATTTGGTGGAGCATTTATTCCTGAAATGCTTCATCCTAATATTGAAGAACTTCGTGTGCGTTACGAAGAGATTGTAGCTTCGGCTGACTTTCAGGAGGAGTTTTGGAGCTTGTTGCGAGATTATGTGGGCAGACCTACGCCGCTGTACTTGGCAGAGCGACTTTCTGAAAAATACGGGGCAAAAATTTACTTGAAACGGGAAGATTTATGCCATACCGGCGCTCATAAAATCAATAATACGATCGGGCAAATTTTGCTGGCAAAACGGTTAGGAAAACAGAAAATCATTGCCGAAACAGGGGCAGGTCAGCACGGAGTAGCTACCGCTACGGTGTGTGCATTAGCCGGCGTAGAGTGCATCGTGTACATGGGAAAGCTCGATATGGAACGCCAAAAACCCAATGTAGAGCGAATGCGCCTGTTGGGGGCTACAGTAACACCGGCGACTAGTGGTAGCCAAACACTAAAAGATGCAACTAATGAAGCCATGCGCCATTGGATTAGTCACCCCGATGATACCCACTACATTATCGGGTCGGTAGTAGGACCTCACCCTTACCCCGAAATGGTGGCGCGCTTTCAATCGGTGATTAGCCAAGAAGTGCAACAGCAACTCAGCGAGAAAGAAGGGACTCCCAACCCAACACACGTGATTGCCTGCGTAGGAGGGGGAAGTAACGCTGCCGGCATCTACTACCATTATTTAGATAACCTAGCAGTACAATTGGTAGCCGTAGAAGCCGCAGGGAAAGGCGTGGGTTCAGGCGAATCGGCTGCTACTACCGCCTTAGGTACGCCAGGCATTTTACATGGAAGCCGAACTATTTTAATGCAAACTGAGGATGGACAGGTCGTAGAGCCTTATTCCATCTCTGCTGGTCTTGACTACCCCGGTATAGGTCCCATGCATGCCCACTTGTTCGATTCAGGGCGCGCACAATTCTACAGCGTTACCGACGAAGAAGCCATGCAAGCCGGCATTATGCTCAGCCGTACTGAGGGCATCATTCCCGCAATTGAAACGGCACACGCCTTTGCAGTGCTCGAGCAAATGAATTTCGCCCCATCCGATGTAGTAGTCATCAGCCTTTCAGGGCGTGGCGATAAAGACTTGGAAACCTACATTCGGTGGGGTAAATATTAGGTATTTTGTTTTGTTAAACCCTTTATGCGCATCCCTATGGTCTATAACCGTATCAATCAACTTTTTGAAAATAAAAAAGAATCAATTTTATCTATCTACTACACTGCTGGCTTTCCTGAGTTGGGCGATACCGTCCCTACTTTGCAAGCATTACAAGCGGCAGGGGCAGATCTTGTTGAAATCGGCATGCCGTTCTCCGATCCGATTGCCGATGGCTCCACCATCCAAGAAAGCAACCAAACAGCCTTGCGCAATGGCATGAACCTAAGAACACTTTTTGCCCAACTAGAAGGCATCCGGTCGCATATTCAACTTCCCCTTGTACTGATGGGCTATGTAAACCCCGTGATGCAATATGGAGTCGAAGCCTTCTGCAAACAATGCCAAGCACTAGAAATCGATGGGTTGATTCTACCCGACCTTCCCATGCAAGCGTATTTGGAAGAGTATAAGCCCATTTTTGATCGGCATGGATTGCACAATATCTTTTTAGTTACCCCACAAACTTCTGAAGCACGCATTCGCGAGATTGATACCCACACCGAGGGGTTTATTTACATGGTTTCCTCGGCAAGTGTTACCGGCGCTAAAGCAGGCATAAGCCAAGCACAAATTGACTATTTTGAACGGATGCAAGCCCTAAAGCTACGTAATCCTCGACTCATCGGGTTTGGTATATCGAACCACGAGACCTTCGGCAGGGCTTGCCAATATGCTTCTGGCGCTATTATAGGCAGCGCCTTCATTCGTTTGTTAGAAGAAACGCCCTCGGCAAATCGCAACGCTACGATTCATGCGTTTGTAGAAAAAATTCGAGGAAAAAACGTGGAAATTGTTTTGAAATAACGAAAGTGTATTTACTTTTGCACTCCCTCAATGGGAATGGCTCCGTAGCTCAACTGAATAGAGCATCTGACTACGGATCAGAAGGTTTCAGGTTTGAATCCTGACGGAGTCACGTTGAAAATCAAGGAGTTACATGAAAATGTAGCTCCTTTTGTTTTTCAATAGACCTAGCAAAAGACCTAGTAAACCTCTTATTTAAGGTTCTCAATCTAAGGCAAAAAAGCCGTATTCACCCTTCTTTATTTGGCTAGTCTTTTAGTGCTTCTGTATTCTCCCTCCTCACTTAAGCATACAATCTTAGGTCTTTTTGGATTTGCCTTTTAGGGATTGCAAAGAGTACGACCGGCTGTGCTGCCACTTTGATCGCTTCTATCCTAGGAACTATTTGCACACCATAGGTAAGGTTGGCGAATGTCTGTAGCGAAATCACCTTTTGAAGAAACTGCCTAGCCATTTTAGAGATGTCAAGATTATTTTTTTAAAACTTAATGCATAGCCGAAACAACGAGAACAATCCCCTCGGAACTCGAATAAGAAGAGGGACTAGCTACACAAAAAGGAGCAAATTTGTAGGCAAAAATGCAGAATTTGACTTGTAACAGCGTATACATTGTCAGAAATAGGTGTGCTGCGCACGCATAATAGGGACAGCCGCATCCTCATAACAATGTGCCTATCATATATCTACAAATAAACGGCATGGCGTACGCCAAAACGCCACAGGGCGGGGCGTGCTCTTCCGAGGGAAACACTTTTAAAAAAGTGTTCAAAACATGCCTAAACCACTGTAATACAGTGATTTAGTAAAAAATAGGCTAGATTTTAACATTCATAAAAATTGATTTCGGATTAACTTCTTACATGATATAAATAAAGCCGACTTGTAACTTGCTGAAAATCAATTAAATAAAATAGAGAAAATTTTATAGTATGTTGGTTTTCAGTGTTTTATGCTATTTTTACCCCTTGAAAATTCGCCTATTTTTAGTACCTTAGTACTGTTAGAAGAGGGCAAAACACCACACGCCCGAAACCTTTTAACAATCTATTTTTTAACATATTTCCAACCTCAAAATTTTAATGCTATGAGTACAGCAGTAAAAACCGCTGGCAATGGGCAGGCTACAGCCCAAGCCAAAAAAACACAAGTTGCCACCGCCGAATTTGACGCACTGAAAGCAGAACTGGCGAAAGTTCAAAAAGCCAAAGAAGAAGCCGAACAACTGGCGAAAAAGACCGCCGAGCAGGAAAAGCAAAACCGCGAAGCCCTGCAAAGCCTCAAAAAGGAGCTTGAAACCCTGAAAGCCAAGCACGAGGCAGAAAAAGAAAAAAGTATCGAGCAGGTAAAAGCAGAGCTGGCAGCCAAAAAGAAGCTATTCACACGCCTAGAAGAGCTGGAAAAAGTGAAAACCCGCATATCTGCCCTGGACTTCAACGAGAACGCAGCCCGACAGCCTAAACTAGAAATCACAGACACCGAAGGAGAAACGTTCACCACGCATAATTTAAGCGTGATCCACCAATTTGTGAAGCTAGTAAAGGATAAAGCAGACGAGCATATTGTAAAAACCCGTGAGGAGCTTAAAAACGCCTAAAAAAATAGGGGGGGAACGCTGCAACGTTCCGCCCCCTTCAAAGTCAAATTTTCACAATTTAACCACGTTTTACATGAACAATGTACAAAACACCCCCGACACTGAAAAAACCGAGGTACGCTTTTTAAAAGTCTACGAGATGAGCCGACGCACGGAAAACCCGCATGGCACGCCCTCCACTTATGTAAACTACCCCCAAATTAAACTATTCGGCAAGTGGCTCGCCTCCGCAGGTTTCGAGGGAGGGCAAACCATCAAAATAAGCGTTGAAGAAGGACGGCTGATTATTGAAAACCCCGAAGCCCGCAGAGCTAGAAAACAGGCAGAGGGAAAGCTCCACAGCCCGAAGGACCAAACGCCAGAGCCAAACGCAAAGAGCGAAGACCTGCCCTTTTAAATCTATTTTCTAACCCCTTAAATTCATTTCACCCATGAGCATTTTAATTCATAACAACCTAGACAAAACCCTAAACTGGGAAGTTGAAGAAACGGAAATTTACAGCCCTAACGGCGAAATTATCCCCGGTTACCAAGCCCTACGCAACAGCAGAACCGGCGAAGTTTTGAACGTTTGCGGCATAACCTACACCCCAATATCTAACGCCCGACTGGTAGAAATTGCACACAATTTTTGTGAGAATACCCCCTTTGAGTTGGAAGGCTTCGCCACCTACCGAGGAGGTAAAAAAGTACTAGCCTATCTAAAAAACGAGAACCCGCCAGCCTTCGCTGGGCATAAAGCCCAAGATTTTTTAGTAATCGGCAACAGCCACGACGGCAGCACCGCATTTTTTACTGGGCTAACAAATTTCGTGTATAGATGTGAAAACATGTTTTCACAACGCAACATGCAAACCCGCATTTTACACCGCATGAACGCAGAGCAGGAACTAAGAGCCATGCAAGCAACGCACGACCTTTACTATAACGAGCTGACTGGAGTATATGAGCGAGCGCAAGAAATGACAGAACACCGCCTAACCGACAAGGAGCTCGAGAGCTTTGCCAATATTATTTTAGACCTAAAGGAAGGCGAGCCACTAAGCACGAGAACCCAGAACAACCGCGAACGCCTGTTAGATAGCATCTACCACGAAACAAACGACCTAGGTAAGAACTTGTTTGGTGCCTTCAACGGAGTAACCCACTACACCAGCCACCAGATCCAAACAAAAAATAGGGTATTTGGTAACCCCTTCAACATTCAAGACACCCTAAACCAAAGAGCCTATAACTTTGCAGTAAACACGATGGCAAGAAACCCACGCCCTAAGCCCGTGCAAGTGCTAGAAGTGCAAGGCGAAACCATCAGCAGCGAGGAAATAAGCCTATTCTAGCAGACCACACCGACCACTAAAAAGGCTTCGATTGCCCGAAAACGGACAGTTGAAGCCGTGCGCCTTTTTGCGCTCCCTCAGACATCCTACATTCCAAAATCAAGTTGTGAATCAGTAGTGCAGCGAGCTGCCAACTCTTCACATTTTTTTTTGATTTTCTCATGGAGGATACCTTCGGTCGCGCAACTTTCGCCTCCGGCGGATATTTCCCACCACCCTCTTGCCTGTATAGCTGATATTGTATAACTTAATATTGCAGTTGTAGTTGTCGGCTCTGATAGGGTAGATAAACGCAATCGAGATAAGGAAAATAAACGCAATTGCGTTTACACAAATGTTGTACAACATTTAAGATAAATCCATGCAATGAAGAATATCTCTTTACTCATTTTCCTGTTGGCAGTACAATTATCATTCGCTCAACAAATCAAGGACTTTTATTATGTAGAGCCCGAAACCAAAAACTTACCTGTCTTTATCAGAGGTAATTTAGAATCCAAAAAAATCCTGCTCTACGTGCAAGGTGGAGGTGCTGAAAACGGTATCGACTTTGGACGTTCTGACTATCCAAAATGGAGAAATACATTGGAAAAAGAAGTGGCCATTGCATATTTCGACCAAAGAGGACTAAACCGAAGTGTAAAGAAAATCGATACATCTAAAATAAATGCCACACAGGTACTAAAGGACATCATCACAATTGCCAGATCCTTAAAAGAAAAATATCAAGCAGACATTTATCTTTTTGGTCATAGTATGGGAGGCGTTGATGTTTTACGATGTCTGGCCACATTTCCTGAAGAAACAGCTTTCATCAAATCGGGAATTGTATTTAATACACCTTTTACAAGCGATTTTTCGCCTGAACGCTACAATTATTACCGCCCGCTTTACCTTAAAAATGTAGCCGAAGAATTTATAACACAAGGAAAAGATGCTAACTATTGGCAAGAAGCTTACGACTGGATGTCAAAAACAGATTCCATTGCAACCATTGAAGCGTCAAGAAAATGGAATGCTTATGTTGATAATGCCTATACACCAATTAAGAGAAAAACAGGCTTGGGTATGGTGATGAAAACCATCTTTGCAAGACCTTACAATCCCATAAAATACTTAAACAATAAAGACAACAAATTTGTGGCTGATAAACTTTGGTATGCCGAAAAAGATCGTTGGGAAACGGGAAATCAAATCACGATGTGGGAAATCTTACCAAAAATTGAACATCCTGTTTTGCTCTTAACAGGTCGCTTTGATGCTATTGCCGTTCCAGAAGAACAAAAGGAAGCCGATAGATTGATACAAAATTCAAAGTTAGTCGTTATTCCTAATTGTACCCACGAATCTTATTTAGTTCAGCCTGAGTTATTTAATAGTACTATTATTTCATTTTTGGAATAAAAAACGTTGTACAACATCGGCTATAAGTAATTGGGGCTTAAGTGCTAAATTGAAAATAAATTATAAATCAAAGGTCAGTGCTAAACTGAAAAGTTAGGGCAAGAAATCCCCAACTACTCATAGCCGCAACCGTTAGCTGTAATTTGAAAGAAACAAAATGCACCAATATTTACTCGACACAAA
>CAYMYI010000122.1:0-11543 GCA_964394585.1 uncultured Roseobacteraceae bacterium | reverse complement strand
CTTCATCCCCCACTGGTATCAACTCGTAGAAGACTCGGAGTTTGATAGCACCATGGTTGCCTTTGAGCGCAGTGAAGCATTCCCTATCGAAATTGTCCCCGGCTTATATGCCGTAAGCGATATCGAAGAAAAAATTTGGGAGTGGACTATCGACTCCCGCCTTACCATACGAAGTAAGCGCAGAGGGATGCACCGGTATTTTTACAGCGATTTAGGCTTTTACATTTTCCACCGCCTCATCGAACGGTTGCTCGGTAAGCCCTTGGAAACCCTCACCGATGAGCTATTCTACCAAAAGTTAGGGTTGCAAACCATGACGTACCTCCCTCTTAAAAAATTTGACCGAGCACGCATTGCCCCTACCGAAATGGACATCTATTTTCGCAAAAGTTTGGTGCACGGCACCGTACACGACCCAGGCGCTGCCATGAAAGGTGGGGTTTCCGGACATGCCGGCTTGTTTGCTAACGCCTTAGACGTTGCCATCGTGATGCAATTCTTCTTGGAAAAAGGTTTGTACGGCGGAGAACGCTTACTCGATACTGCTACTGTCAATCAGTTTAACACTAGACCTTACGCTTACAACGATAACCGACGCGCCCTAGGTTGGGATAAGCCTACCTTGAATGGTGTAGGAGGTCCCACTTCGAGCCAATGTTCACCCGAAACATTCGGGCACACCGGTTTTACTGGTACGTGCGCCTGGGCAGATCCCACTCACGATTTGGTCTATGTATTCCTTTCAAACCGAATCCATCCGTTTGCCGGAAACAAAAAACTCATTCAGGAAGGCTACCGCACACGCATTCAAGATATTATATACGATGCCATGCTTGAAAAAATAGAGCCATAAAGTATTTTTAGCATGCACTCAATCAGTTCTCTTCATTTTTAACGCATACATACACCTTCTTATGCTCAGTTTTTGGGAACGCACCAGCCTCACACATGCTGACTACCTGATTGTCGGAAGTGGTATTGTAGGGCTTTCTACGGCAGCTACGCTCTTAGAACAACAACCCAACGCTTCGGTAACTATTGTAGAACGTGGCATTTTGCCCACTGGAGCAAGTACTAAAAATGCCGGTTTCGCCTGCTTCGGGAGCGTTACAGAACTACTCGACGATCTTAAAACAGCCACGCCTGAACAAGTTGCCACATTGGTAGAAAAACGCTGGAAAGGTATCCAGCAACTCCGCCAACGGCTAGGCGATCATGCTATAGGATTTGCACCTAACGGCGGATTTGAGCTACTGCTCGAACCTAACGAAACCGCCTTAGCACACATAGATACACTCAACCAACTGCTTTCCCCAATTTTTGGTAACCGTGTTTTTACACAGGAAGATGCGCGCATCGAATCATTCGGATTTCGAAAAGAACGAACCCACCATCTGATTACCAACCATTTTGAAGCAGGTATTGATACCGGAAAGATGATGCACGCCCTCATGCAATTTGTAACCGAGCGGGGGGGGAAAATCCTTACCGGCACTACCTTGCACGAGTTCGAAGAACTGCCCAATGGCATAAAGGCGACACTACAAGGAAACTCCGGCAGTACACTAGCCTGGCATTGCAAAAAACTACTATTTTGTACCAATGCGTTCAGCAAGCAATTTTTTCCTCACTTAGATATTACCCCGGGCAGGGGGCAAGTACTGGTTACCAAACCCATTGAGAAGCTGAAAATTAAAGGGGTATTCCACTTTGAAGAAGGCTATTTCTATTTCCGCGATATAGGCAACCGCCTTATTTTTGGTGGGGGTAGAAACCGCGATTTACCTACCGAAACCACCGATTCGTTTGGAGAAAACGCCACCATTCTGCAACTGCTCAAACACTATTTAGCCGATTTTATTTTGCCGGAAACACCGCACGAAATCGACTACTATTGGTCAGGCATCATGGCTTTTGGGACACAAAAAACACCCATTGTCGAGCAAGTAGGCAAGCATACCTGGATAGCAGTGCGGCTAGGCGGGATGGGCGTAGCCATTGGCACTAGCGTAGGGGCACAACTTGCCGAAAAAGTACTTGCCCCTAACGGATAATTCCCCCCCTTTCCCTTCGCCTAGTGAAGCAGTTGATAGCCGAAATGTAACCTAAATATGAATCTTTATTTTTTATAGGAAACTTTGAAACTTTTTCAAGTTTCCTCGGTTTCTTTAGCTGAACACACAGAACCTTAACCATGAATGTAAAAAACCGAATTATAGAACAAGCCTTATCGCTTTTTAAGAGGTATGGTGTGCGTGGTGTAACCATGGACGACATCGCCCGGCATTTGGCCATTTCAAAAAAAACAATCTACCAATATTTTTCAGACAAAAACCAAATTGTAATAGAATGTGTGCTTTGCAACTCCGAAGAACACGAAAACCAAATCTGTAAAATCGATGCGCAAACCGAAGATACAATTGAAAGAATGTTTAAGATTTCGGAACACATACGCACCTTGTTACGCAGTGTAAACCCTGCACTGCTGTACGATTTGCAAAAATATCATCCGAAAGCTTGGCAACTGCACCAACAGCATATGTTTGAACACAACAAAAAGCATTTGATGGAAATCATGGAAAAAGGGGTAAAAGAAGGATATTTCCGCGAAGAACTAGACCTTGAAGCGCTAGCAACCATGCGGATTCATCAGATTGCCATGGGGTTCAACCCGGAAATTTTCCCCATTCAGCAGTACGACATCCCGCAACTGCAACTCCAGTTTTTCGAACATTTCCTCTACGGAATTTGCACACAAAAAGGCTTTGAAAAAATACAATCCTATAAAAACAGTCAACTTGTTCAATCATCACCCAAATAACTAAATCGTGAAAAAACTACTCATTATTGCCTGGATATGTATAAGCCCTTGGGCATGGGCACAGAACTCTCCCGGAACGAATACCCCCAAAATGACGCTTCAGCAGTGCGTAGAGTACGCTCTAAAAACTACAGCACCGGTACAAAAAGCCTTTATCGACACAAAAATAGCCGAAGCCCAAGTGAAAGAAGTGGCTGCTATGGGCTACCCTCAAATAGATGGTAGCGTGCAGTTTACGAACAACTTCGAAATCCAAACAGCCTTTTTACCAGCCGCTTTTTTTGCCGAAGATCCTGTAAACAATCCTCCTCCACCCGATGCCCCCCCCGTAGCTGTTCAATTTGGTGTGCAATACAGTGGGAATATAGCAGCCTCGGTGAACCAGTTACTATTCGATGGCTCGTTTTTCTTAGGCTTAAAAGCTGCCAAAACCTATACCGAGCTTTCCAATAAAGTACTCATACAAACTAAGGTGGAGGTTGTAAGCGCTATCTCTAAAGCCTATTATTCTGTATTGGTGAACCAAGAACGCCTAGGTCTTCTACAACAAAATGTGGCACGTATCGATACGCTCCTTCGGCAGACACGAGCCTTGTACGAAAATGGGTTTTCTGAAAAAATTGATGTGGATAGGATTCAGGTGAGCTATAATAACTTAGTTACAGAACAGAAAAAGACCGAGCGGTTGGTTACCCTAAGCATTCAACTGCTAAAATTCCAGATGGGAATGCCTCTCGATGAACCCATGGAACCTGCCGAAACGCTGGCAGATATCGAGATCTCCAACATGAATTTAATGGATGCAGACGTAAACTATGCCGACCGCATTGAGTACTCGTTGCTCGAAACGCAGCTACAACTCGACCAACTGAATGTAAAACGCTACCAAGTGCAGTACTATCCTTCCGTATATGCATTTGCCAACTTTGGCATTAATGCAGGGGCTAACGAGCTAAGTGGAATGGATCAATGGTTCAAATTTGGGTTGTATGGGCTGCAGGTGAACATCCCCATTTTCGATGGTTTCCGTAAAAGCTCCCTAATTCAGCAGGCAAAACTCACCATGAAAAAAACTGAAATCGACAAAATAGATCTTACCAGGAACATCGACTTACAGACACAACAGGCAAAAATTAATCTGCAAAATGCTGTAAACGATATGGAATCTCAATCCCGCAACATGGAACTGGCTAAGGAAGTGTATCGCGTAGCAAAAGTAAAATTTGAAGAAGGAGTGGGCTCAACCTTAGAAGTAGTAGATGCAGAAACCGCTTACAAAGACGCGGAAACTAACTACTATGCCGCAGTTTACGATGCGCTCATTTCTAAAGTAGATTTTGAAAAAGCAACAGGAAAATTATATCAACCCTAAGAAAATCATGAAAAAGAGAAATCAACTCAAAGTATTTACGGTAACTGCTGCATTTGCAATGGCGATGTTTGCCGGTTGCCAAGGCAAGAAAGAAATCTCGGTAGAAGAAATCATTAGCGCGGGCGATATGACCGAAATTCGGAAAACCAAACAAGCGCTTTCCGAACAGCAAAAGCAATTGGAGCAAAAAATAGCTAGGCTCGACTCTGCCATTAATGCAAATAAAAGCTCGGAAAACTTACCGCTGGTAACTGCATTTACAGCTGAAGAAAAGCCGTTCCACCATTATATTGAACTACAAGGCGATGTTACTACCCAACAAAATGTGCTAGTATACCCTGAAATGGCAGGCACCCTGGTAGAAATTCGAGTAAAAAAAGGGCAACGTGTGGCTGAAGGCGATGTGCTTGCCGTAATCGATAATGGCGGAATGACTAGCCAACTCCTTCAGATGAAAGTGCAGTTGGAGCTAGCAAAAACGACCTACGAACGCCAAGAGCGCCTTTACAAACAAAATATTGGTTCTGAAATACAATACCTACAGGCTAAAACAAGCTACGACGCTCAGGCAAAAGCCATAGAGCAGATGGAAAGTCAGTTGGATAAATTCAATGTGCGTGCTCCGTTTTCAGGAATTATCGACGACGTAATCAAAGAACAAGGCACGGTGGTAGCTCCAGGTCCGGGTTCTGAAATTTTCCGTATTGTAAACTTATCGAATATGTACATTGAAGTTGCCGTGCCGGAAGTTTACTTGAGTAGCATTAAAGAAGGGAAAGATGTAAAAGTATTTTTCCCGGTTCTGAACGAAACTTTAGAATCAACCGTGCGACGCACTAGCAATTTTATCGACCCGAACAACCGCTCGTTTTTGGTAGAAATTCCCGTTCCTAACCAAAACGGCACTATTAAACCCAACCTCACGGCAAAGGTGCAAATCAACGATTACCACAGCGAAAAAGCCATTTTAATTCCACAAAGTGTCATTTCTGAAAATGCCGAAGGTGAACAATACACCTTTGTATTAGCGAACGAAAACACTGATAACATCGGGAAAGTAAGTCGCAACATCATCACCACTGGTAAAACACAAGGCGATTTTGTAGAAGTACTTTCCGGAATCACCCATGGGCAGCGAATCATCCAAGAGGGTGCTCGGAGCGTGCGCGATGGGCAAGAAGTTAAAATCTTAAATCTATAGCACTATGGACCAGCAGCAGAAAAAAGTAAATAAAGAATTTTGGCTAGCCTCTTGGGCAATTGAAAACTCTTCGGTCATCTATGTGATGATAGGCATCTTCTTTTTCATAGGACTGTCCTCGTATTTTGCCATGCCACGCGAAGACTTTCCCGAGGTCAAAGAAACCAAAATCTACATCAGTACGCCCTTCCCGGGGAATACCGCAGAAGATATTGAACGGCTTATTACCGACCCCCTCGAAGAAGAACTCAAAAATGTGAGTAACGTAGTGGAAATTCTCTCTACTTCTCAAGAAGATTACTCCATCATTACGGTAGAGTTCGACGAAGAAATTGCTGTAGATGCTGCCAAACAGAAAGTAAAAGATAAGGTGGATGCCGAAAAAGCCGGAGAAGATTGGCCACTCTTTAATGGCGCTAAGGTAGAACCGAACGTGTTCGACCTCAACATTTCAGAAGAATTCCCGATTATGAACATAAACATTTCGGGCAACTATACGGTAGAAAAACTCAAGGAATTTGGCGAGTACCTTCAAGATGAAATCGAAGATTTACCTCAAATTAAAGAGGTAAGCATCCGCGGTGCGCAAGATAAAGAAGTTGAAGTTGCCGTAGATATCTACAAAATGATGGCTTCAAAAGTAAGCTTTAGCGACATCATTCAGACAATTGGCAATGGGAACATGACCATGTCGGCAGGAAACTTAAAAGCAAGCGGGCAGCGCCGTACTATCCGCGTTTTGGGGGAAATAGAAGACCCTAGCCAACTCGAAAACTTTGTGGTAAAATCGGAAAATAATGCTCCCGTCTACTTAAAAGATGTTGCCACTGTCCGTTTCCAAGAAGAAGATAAAACCACCTATGCACGAGAGTTTGGGCACAGCGTAGTGATGCTCGATGTGAAAAAACGCACCGGGAAAAACATGGTGATTGCTGCCGAACAAATCCGTGAAATTATTGAAAGCGCAAAAACGGATTACTTCCCATCGGACCTAAGCATCACTATTGCGAACGATTCGTCCACGAAAACACTCAACCAAGTGAGTGACCTAGTCAACAACATCATTTTCGGGATTATCCTGGTGATTACAGTACTCATGTTCTTCTTAGGGTTCCGAAACGCATTATTCGTTGGGTTTGCCATTCCGATGTCTATGTTCATGTCGTTCATGATTCTCTCAGCATTGGGCTACACCATGAACACCATGATTTTGTTTGGGCTAATTATGGGCTTGGGTATGTTGGTGGATAACGGCATTGTGGTAGTCGAAAACGTATACCGCCTGATGGAAGAAGAAGGCTACTCACGGAAAGAAGCTGCCAAAAAAGGCATTGGAGAAATAGCAATTCCTATTATTATTTCCACAGCCACAACCGTAGCAGCATTTGTTCCGCTAGGGATGTGGCCCGGCGTAATGGGGCAATTCATGATTTACTTCCCCATTACTCTTTCAGTAGTGCTTGGCTCATCGTTATTTGTGGCTATTTTTATGAACTCCATGCTTGTATCAAACTTTATGGAAGTTGGAGGTAAAGAATTGCGTTTAAAGCAACTCATTCGCTTAACCATACTCTTAGTTCCTATTGGCACATTTATCCTCATTTTTGGCAACGAGGTTCGCGGGTTGGGTACTGTAATGATTGCCCTAGCGGCAAGTTTTTGGGTGTATAAATACGCCATCAAACGGATGGCAAGCTACTTCCAAGAAAATATCTTAGTGCGTTTTGAAAACTTATATGAGCGTAACCTCTCGTTCGCTGTACGAGGATATAACGTATACGGCTTTTTCGGGATTACCGTGATCATGCTCATCGGGGTATTTATGCTCTTTGGCATGTCGCTAGGTTCTGGTAGAACGAAGGTAGAGTTTTTCCCCGATAACACGCCAAACCAAATTATTGTGTATATCGAATATCCTCAAGGTACCGCTATTGAAAAAACCAACGCCATCACCAAGGAAATCGAAGATCGAGTATACAATATTATTAATAGTGATGCCTACATGGATGGTAGTTACAACTTTATGGTTGAGTCTTCGGTATCGCAAGTGGGCGAAGGTGCCGGCAACCCTCAAACCGATGGAGGTTCGTCTGCGGAAATGCCCCACCGCGCCAAAATCACGGCTTCTATGCGTGAGTTTAAATATCGTCGAGGGCTCGATTCTGAAAAACTACGCGAGAAAATCCAAAATGGGCTTAAAGGTGTTTACCCTGGAGTGGCAATATCGGTTGAAAAAGATAATGTAGGTCCTCCGGTAGGGTATCCTATTAATATAGAGTTAGAAGGCGACGATTACGACGAGCTGATTGTAACTGCTGAGCGTATGCGTAATTTCATCAACTCAAAAAATATTCCGGGGATTGCCGAGCTAAAAATCGATGTAAACAAAGGAAAGCCCGCTATGCAAGTAGTGGTAGACCGAGAAAAAGCTGGGGAGCTAGGCGTAGCCGTAGGGCAAGTAGGTAGCCAACTACGCCGCTCTATTTTTGGGGAAAAAGCCGGAGTGTATAAAAAGAACGGAGAAGATTACGATATCAATGTGCGTTTCGCTACTGACATCCGCTACAATACCAGCGCATTGTTTAATCAGAATATCATTTTCCGTGATCAATCTACCGGCAGAATTAAAGAAATCCCTGTTTCTGCCGTAGCCTCCAAGAAGAACACATCCGGATTTAGTGCAATTAAGCACCGCGATACTAAGCGAGTAGTAACAGTGTATTCTGGGTTGCAGCCAGGCTTTACCGATGCCGGTGCCGTAGTTTCGCAAATTCGGGAAGAAATGCAAGACTTCCCTGATTTGCCTTCGAGCATTAAAATTGATTATACCGGGCAAATCGAAGAGCAAAACAAGCAAATGAACTTTCTGGTAAGCGCCTTCTTTGGTGGGTTAGGGCTAATCATGCTGCTACTAGTATTTCAGTTTGGAGGTATCTCGCGTCCGGCTATTATTATGCTAGCTATCTTCCTCAGTTTTATTGGTGTATTTGGTGGGTTAATGGTTACCGGGTGGCCTTTTGTAATTATGATGACTATGATGGGCATCATTGCTTTAGCGGGGATTGTAGTGAACAATGGAGTGGTACTTCTCGATTATATGCAGCTGCTCATCGACCGCAAGAAAGTAGAACTTGGGATGAGCCCTGAGCAATATCTACCAAAAGATACAGTCCGAGAGTTAGTCATTAAGGCAGGAAAAGCACGTCTACGACCGGTAATCCTCACGGCAATAACAACTGTGCTTGGGCTAATTCCGCTCGCTATCGGTTTGAACATCGACTTCTTCTCGCTTTTCACAGTTTTTGATGCACAAATCTATTTTGGTGGTGATAACGTGATTTTCTGGGGTCCTTTGGCATGGACAGTAATTTTCGGATTGCTGGTGGCAACTTTCCTTACGCTAATTATTGTACCAGTATTATTCACAATTGTGTATCGCATTAAATATGCCTTATTCCACAAGCAAAAAGATGAAGAAGCTTCACAAGGAAATACTACCGATGAACCCTCACAACCCGCAGAAGTACTGGTAAACTCATAGTTGAGCATTTAAAAGATTGGCTGATGAAAATATCAGCCAATCTTTTCTTTATCAGAAAAATTTTAGTACATTTGCACCGCAAAAAATAAAAAGCTCCGTTCGTCTAGGGGTTAGGACGCCAGATTTTCATTCTGGTAGCACGGGTTCGATTCCCGTACGGAGTACAAACCCTTGTAAGCTAGTCCCTTGCAAGGGTTTTTTTTCAAAAAAACATTAAATCGTGCAGTTGTTCAACAATACATCTTATTTGGTAGTGTCCTTTCCAAGTTTGAGCAATACCGTCTCACTCCTTTCTATAACTACAGAATTATAAATACATCTTAGTCCCCTAATTACGTCATCCAGAAAAATGCGTAAGCGATTTCCTTGTGTGCTGTGCCTTGTTGCCTTAATCTTTTTTGGAATCGTAGGGAAGGTTTCTAGCTCGGCGACACCTGTAAACTAGCTATTCACGTAGCATTTCCAAAATTTCCGCTTCGGTTTTACCCACATCTTCGGCAATTTCTGCTGGGCTGAAGCCTCTTTCATGCATTTTTTTTACCAAACGTCTTAGTGCCATTTGGGCTTCTTCTTTCTCTATCTGTAAAACAACTTTTGGGAAACTCGCTTTACTTTGAATCTGGAACTCAACGTGAATTTTTAGGGAGAAAAGAGAAACCCTGATTGAACGCTCTTCTAACACAGATGCTACACAATATTCGAGATTGCTAAAAGTGCGCGAACGTGCCTATGACTAATTTTTAAAATTACCCAACTATATGTAAATTACGGATACTTTAATCCTTAATAACCCTTCGTACCAATGAAACATCTGCCTTTGCTATTCCTATTAGTTTGTTTTTACAACACCTTATATGCGCAAGAACAAATGCAACAGAAACAAGTGGTCATGTTTGCTTCCGATTCGCTATTGAATGCCGTATTCGGTGAACTTGAAATAGAATACGAACGTGTTGAAGGCAAAGAAAATATCTACAAGCTGGCTCTTAATGGGCATACGGTACTTGCTGGTATCGATAATGGTAACTTAGCCTTATATACTATCTATAGCGATCAGCCCTCTCTCAATCGAATCAATGATTTTAATGCGCAATATCGGTGGTCGCGGGTATATCTCGACGATGACGGAGACCTGGTCATTGCCGATGAGTTAGACTTTGAAGGAGGGATTGGCATTGGGAATATTTATGCATTCATCAATACCTATGGCAAACTCGTCGATGCACTCGTTGAACATATGAAGTAACCTATTCCTTGTAGTAATAATCCACCTATTAAAAGTACCCTCTATGAAAGCTTTTTATGTTTTAAATATTTGCTTTTTTACCGTTTTAAGTGGTATGGCCCAATCGTTAGCCGATTTCAAAAGTGCACAATCGGTAGATCAATTTGAAGGTGAGTGGACTGGAACTCTGTTCCAAGAACCCAACGGGAAATATGCATTTGAACTATTAGTCATTAAAGATACTTCGAAAGCCAATGCTGTGTTAGGGGTAACAATCATCAAAGTCCTTGATGAAGAAGGCACTACAAACTTGGGAAGCCCTGGCGACTACGGAGCATTGTTATTTACTGGCAGCGTTGAAGGCAACCAGTTAACATTCAAAGAGGTACAAGTAGCAAAGGAGCAGCGCGATACTACCGAAAACAATTACTATTGGTGTAAAAAACAGGCAACACTAACCCTTTCCGAAGAAGATGGGAAAAAGATCCTACGCGGCAATTGGGACTCCGAAGATAAAACCTGCTCGCCGGGAACCATTTATTTGGTAGACTCTAAAAGTCTGCAAATCAAAAGTATGAAGGTTCCTATATTTGCTACGGCTACGCTGCTAGAAAAAACCTTTGAAGATATGGAGCTTGAATATACAGTACGCAAATACAATTCGTACTCTGTGAAAGTAGGAAGTTTTACCGTGCTGCTTACCATCGACGACGACAACCTCATTGCGCGTTCCTATTTCAATGCCGGCGAAACTACCCTAGAACAGGTGAACGCCTATAACAGAGAATACCGTTGGGCTAGAGCCTATTTTGACCGCGACGGCGACCTAACTTTAGCCGATGAGTTGAGCTTTACCGGAGGCATCAGTACCGACAAAATGAAACGTTTTATTACACGTTTTGGTGAATTATTATCTGCTTTTGTAAGTAGTATGCAAGAGTAAGAATCAATGATGAACATTAAATAGTAATTACAATGTTATTTTTAAGCATACTTATTTTCGTGCTGGTGATAGTGGCAATTTTTGATAGAGGGAGCTCTAAAAAAAGCCGTGAATTTCCCAAAAACTCAGATAATGATAACCATCGCAAGCATATGTTTATCGGTTAGTTCGAATTATATTCCCACTCGTATGTCGGCTTCCCCAAATTCGAACTGATTATTAATTGACACTCATTCGCAAATTCTTTTGGGGAAATATTGCCTAACGATGAATTTGGTTTTCATGTTTGTAATCCCCCCCAAGGTCTGTGAGCCACAAACCAAGGAGAGGATGCTCAAACCCAGTCATTCGAATTATAAACCTGAGCGATTGGGAATGTTCCAAGCTGTATACGAAGTGCCTGAAAACATCTTTAGCAAGTCCCCATTTTAATAACAAAG
>CAYMYI010000121.1:0-11625 GCA_964394585.1 uncultured Roseobacteraceae bacterium | reverse complement strand
GGGGGCGACCAAAATAAATTTATGGATATTGTAAAAGATACTGACATCGAAACGGCTATCTTACAATGCTTTGAAGCAGGAAATACTATTGCCGGTACAAGTGCTGGTGCCGCAGTAATGAGTGAAATGATGATTACCGGCGATGAACGAAAATACCCAGAATATGAGGCAACGTTTCGGTATATTGAAGCGGAAAACATCGAGATTGGCGAAGGGCTAGGCTTGATACAAACGGCAATTATCGATCAGCATTTCATTAAAAGAAGTAGACATAACCGTTTGATAAGTGCAGCTATTGAGTACCCCAACCAACTAGGAATTGGTATCGACGAGTCGACTGCTATTGTAGTGAGTAAAGGCGAGGCGCGTGTTGTGGGGGAGTCGCAAGTAATTGTATTTGACGCTAAAAAAGCGAAACGTGGGCAAGCAAAAGGAAAGCTTTGGGCAACAAATTTACGGATACATTTATATGTAGAAGGAGATACCTTTCTGCTCAAATAAATATTGCCGGCCAACAAAAAAAGCCCTTGCTACATCAAGGGCTTTTTTTAGCAAAAACTAAAGAAATGCATTACCAAATTTGGTATCCAATGCTAAAGCTGAACGTAGTCCCCGGTGCAAGGCGTGTAAAGAATTCGTCGTTTGTTCCAAACGATTCAAAAACTTGCTCTCTCACATCGCCCAAAAGGTTATCTACCTTAAAGCTTGTACTGAGGCGTTGGTCGGTTCCGAACGATTTGTTAATGCTTAAGTTTATGTTGTGGAAAGGAACAGAAAATACATCGGGGCGGTCGGCAATACCCACATAAATTAGCGTTCTGCCCTGTACATTGTAGTAAACACCTGCTTCCCAACCGTTATCGTTTGCATACGACAACCCTGCATTGATAATGTAAGGCGCTTGCCCTGCCATGTTCCGGGTATCGTCGGTTTGTTCGCCCACGCGTGCGTTGCGTTGGCGCGATAAAAACTCAGTTTGGCTCATTTCAATTTGCGACTCGGTAACGGTTACATTACCATTCACGAAGAAATCGCTCAGTGCCGGAGAAAGTGCCTCCAAACTTTGGCGGAACTCTAGTTCCACACCAATTACTTGCCCGTCGCCCACATTTCGAGGTTGGAAATTATTAGAAGCCTGAACATACTGAACAATTTCAATAGGGTCTTCAAAACTTTTATAGAAAGCACTCACGGCGAAAGTCTGTCCACGTTTTTGGAATAACTCCCAACGCACATCAAGGTTATTAATGGTAGTAGGAGTAAGATTACCGTCCCAAATTTCCTCGCCCGTAGCAACATCTATATCAATGAAAAGCCCACCGATGAATGTACGTCCGGTAATAGGGTCGGCTATAGTAGCAAAAGAAGCCTCTTTAAACGAAGGGCGTGCAATAGTGCGAGAAAAAGAGAAACGCAAATTCTGTTTTTCATTGGCAGAGTAAATTAGGTTAACCGAAGGGAAGAAGTCAAGTTCGTCGATTACCTCTACGTTGTCAAACAACAAACGGTCTTGGTTTAAGCCGCTGTACCGTTGGCGATATTGCTCTGCTCTTACGCCTAAAATAGTTTTAAATTTTTCGGAAAGGCTCAACTCATTACTTACATACAACGCTATATTTTGAATGTCTGCATCGTATTTATTAGGGTTCGATGCCGTACTAAACTGTGCATCGGGATTGCTACTTGATACAGGCGATACAAACTGAGGGTCATAATAAACACCATCTCTTTTTTCGCTGGTCCATAGATTTTCTGGAAAGAATAACTCATTGGGGTTACCTGTAAGTGTGGTGCTACCGGGGAAAATCTGAAAGTTTTGGATTTCGTAGTTTCGTTGTTTGTAGGTGTAGTACGAACCAAACTTCAGTTTTGCCGTGCGCTCTTTAAATTTATATTCGCGAGTAACATCTAAGCGACCTACTAAGTTATCTTCTTCCAAGTAACGCCAAATGCGCTCGGGCAAACCCGATTCGGTTCCCATGGTGAAATCTACGTTAATTACATCGGTTCTGTATCGTGTAAAGCGGATGTCGGGGTCGTTAATTACCGAGCGGGTAGGAGCTACTTTCCATTCAATTTTCCAAGTGGCATCGCTGTTATAATGCTCTCCGTTTAATAGGATATTGGTGATTCCTCGCTCGCTAAATTCTAAGTTATGTTGAATCGCTTCAAAGTCGGCCCCTTGGTCGTCGTTAGCGAAAGTAAAAATACCCGCTTTATTTTCTCCGTTTTGCAGGTGGAGAAGATTTAACTTGAATTTTGACTGCTTGGTTTTGAGTGCGAAGCCCGCTAAACCTCCTAATAGCACATTGTTACTTCCAAAAGTACCTTTTTGCAGTTCGCGTGCATCGAGTGTTAAATCGGTAGCTTCGTTGCCTTTTCCCCAACGGTTATACTCTGCATCTTGGTAAAATTCTGTTTCGTTTTTGTACGATAGCGCAATGTTATAGCCTAAGGTAACTTCATTTTTGGTTACTTGGTTTCCCAAAGATAGCCCAAGGCTGTAATCCATAAAGCTATTTTCTTTAATAGCCGAAAGGGTAGGGTTAAACTCGTTAATGATACGGCTAAACTCTTGTGCAGCCTGTGGGTTACCAATTGCTTGCCCACGGAAAGGAATATCGGTAGAGCGGTTAGTTGGTATATCGCGCGAGCCGTCATCGAAGCCGAGCCAATCGGTATTTCCGCCTTCGTAAGTAAGGTAATCGCTGTTAAAGTGCATATCGGGGTTGTAGCCTACTCCTCCAGAAATTTTTAGTGTTTTCTCATCGGGGAAATCTTTTGTGGCGATGTCAACAATACCTCCAGTAAAATCGGCAGGTAAGTCGGCAGTAAAGGCTTTTATTACAATGATATTATCAATTACGTTGGTAGGGAAGATATCCATTTGCAAGGTGTTTCTGTCGGGGTCTAGTCCGGGGATATCCACGCCATTAAGGATAGATTTTGTGTAGCGGTCGCCCAAGCCTCGTACATATACGTACTTTCCGCCCTCAATGGAAACGCCCGGTACACGCTTTACAGCAGAGGCGGCATTGGAATCGCCAATTCTTCTGAAACTAGCAGAGGAAATACCGTCGAACAAATTAACCGATTTCCTTTTAACGGTGAGCAACGCCTCTTCGGTAGTTTGTAGCACTTCGGCGGTTACTACTACTTCTTCAAGCATTTCGGAGTCTTCTGCCATTCGGATGTTATCAATTAAAGTAACTTTTCCTTCTCCTTTTACTTCTACATTTTCGATGATGAGGGTTTTGTAGGAAATAAATGATACTTGCAGGTTATAAGTACCCGGTTGCGCTTTAATTTCAAACTTACCGTCAAAGTCAGTTGAAGCTCCTGTAGTAGTACCTTGGATTACAACAGTAACCCCAAACATAGGTTCTCCCGTCGCGTCTTCAATAACAGTACCTCGAATAATGCCTTGTGCAATCCCGTAAGTACACCCAAGTGTTAGCCAAAGGGCTAAGAATAATATACTTTTTTTCATTTTAATTACTTTATACGTAGAATAAATAAAAAAACTCGCAAGTCATTTTTCAGGCTTGCGAGCAAATATCACAAAAGGTGTATTAACAGATGATTAAAATTCAGATAGCGCACCAGAAACAGCCGTCCAAGACCATCCATTAAACTGACTCAAATCGGCACCTACGGTGTTGGCACCTCTAGCTACTGAAGTTACTGCTGCATCAGAGCCGTCTTTAAAGAAATCGGCAATAGTTAATGCCGCAGGAATTGTCGCTTGTAAGTTAGAAACTGTGGCAATTCCCTGAGGAAGCAAATCAAAATCTTGCCCATCGGTAAGGTCAAAGAAGTACACATTTTTCATGTCAACATAAGTATTGGCATCTAAATCAACTAATCCTTGCGCTACTCTGCCATTCGCTGTTGCTCTAACAGAACCGTTCTGAATAGTATGTGTATTGTTGGCTAACAAAGCACCTTCAGGACCATCAAGCTCAAAACACTCATCACCAGGTGAAATTACTACAAAGTTGTCGAGCGTACCAGTCCAAGATTGGTCAGTATCAATAGCATCGTCCCCAGTATTCCAAACAACAGCGTGCTTAACGCTTACGCCTCCACCAAACCACTCAATGCCGTCGTCTTGGTTAGCAATAACTTCTACATACTCAATAGTTGTACCTGTACCTACACCACCTAATGTTAAACCATTAATTTCGTTACCTTCTCCAATGTTAGCACCACCGTGACGGATAGAGATGTAACGAATTGTACCTGAACTTTCACTCGGATTGGTTCCACCAAATAAGCCGTTTGTATCATTAGCAGGAATTCCTTCTATTTGAACTGCTTCTGCATCGGCAGAAATAGGAGCATTACCCAAAATAAGTAAACCACCCCATAAACCGTTTTCAGTTGGGCTTAAGTTAGGAGATTCAATTTGTCCGGGCTGAATTTCGTCGGCAATAGAAGTGAAAATAATTGGAGAAGCTGCTGTTCCTAGCGCATCGAGTTTTGCGCCACGAGCAATAACAAGTGCAGAAGCATTAGCCCCTGATCCAAACTCACCTTTTACTACTACTCCTTCTTGGATAGTAAGCTTAACGCCAGCTTCAACAGCAATTCTTTTGTCAAGAATGTACGTTTTGCCAGTCTCCCAAGTTTGGTCAGAAGTAATGTTAGCAGTGATTCGAATAACAGTTTCTTCAGCTGCAACACTAACTGCAGCAGTTTGAGTTACTGTTCTGTTTTCAGTGTCAGTTACGCTTAACGTTACAGTAGCAGCACCGGCAGTAGTACCTGCAGTGAAGCTTACAGTAACTGTACCCGAAGTAGCACCTGCAGTTAAATCGCTGCTAATTGTAGCAGAACCATTTACAGCAGTTACAGAAGAGCGGCTAAAACCAGCAGGAACAGAAACAGTGAAGTTAATGTCAGTTGAACCACCAGCAGCTACTGAAGCTACTGAGCTAGGAGCCGTAATGATTGGGGCATCTGGAGTTGCCTCGTCGTCATCGTCGCAAGACGTTAGGAAAAAGCTGCTTGAAAGAAACAGCGCCATCAAGATTAAATTAAAGATCTTTTTCATCTAAGAGTAATGTTTAAGGGTTTACAATCGAGTGCGAAAAACCCCATTAGCTTTTACTTCTTAGTTGCAAGTAAGTGAACAAAAGGTTACATGCACTAAAGTTTACAATGAAGTAATATTGAGTTCATTAATCTTAAAGAGATTTCCGAATTCATTCATTCATTAGTCTTGTTTTATCAAAAATCACTTATTAAACAGCGGATAAAAAACGGAAAGCGATAAACTTTCCGTTTCTGTTTTTGAAAAGAAGTTTATTGAACCATGTCGTTAAGTACTTGAGCCGCTTCATAGATATATATATCTTTTTGAATTTGCTCGAACCACTCATTCATCGTTTTTCGCTTTATGGAATCTAGCTCCGCATTTTGCATGTCGAACGTCAAGCCTTTCACTTCAATATCTTCGTGTGTACGGGTCAAATCTTTAAACTTTTTCGAAGCATCGCTAAGGGCTTGTTGTTGTTGTTTAAAAGTAGGGTAGTGCAAGGTTTGGTAAGTGTCATCTTGCTGCTTTTTCAAGCGCTTAGCATTTTCCTCCACTAATTCAAACAAGTTTTCCTTGGCTACACGTTTTGCACTATTTTTTACAAGTTCAGGGACGTTTATTTCATACTCTTTAGAAGTAACATTCCAACTTTTATAACCTACTGGGGCAATTTCATCCCATGGAAGTGCATAATCTAAATCTCGTTCGCCATATGGCATATAGCTATAAGTATCGGGGAGGAGAATATCGGGGACAACGCCTTCAAACTGAGTAGATTTGCCAGTAATTCGGTAGAATTTCTGTATTGTAAGTTTGACAGAACCGGTTGGTTTTAAGCTTGCTAATTGTGCGGGTAGGTAATAGTCCAAATCGAAAAAGCGTTGTACGGTTCCTTTTCCAAAAGTAGTAGGGCTACCAATTACTATGGCGCGCCCATAATCTTGCATAGCAGCAGCAAGAATTTCTGAAGCGGAGGCACTGAACTTATTCACCATAATTACCAATGGTCCATCGTAAATCACGCCACTTTTTTCATCTTCAAGTACAATAGGTTTATCAGCTCTGCTTTTTACCTGAACTACAGGGCCTTTGTTAATGAAAAGCCCGGCCATTTCGATGGCATCGCGTAATGAACCGCCACCATTATTACGGAGGTCTAGTACAATCCCATCAACTCCTTGACCTTTCAGTTTTAATAGCTCTTGCTTAATGTCTTTTCCGGAGTCTCTTCCTCCTTCATCGCCATTGAAGTTTGCATAAAAGCTAGGTAGGTTAATTACCCCATATTTCTTTTGTGTATTTTTTTCGTAGATGATTGCCGATTTAGCGTATGACTCTTCCAAGATAACCACATCGCGTATAATAGGAATGGTTTTGATTAAGCCGTCGGGCTTTCGCACGGTAAGCCGTACTTCTGTACCTTTCTTGCCACGGATAAGCTTCACAGCATCTTTAGTAGACCACCCCACAATGTTCACAGGTTCTTCGTCACCTTGTCCTACTTTTAAAATTATATCACCTGCCTCTAATTCTTTTTGTTTCCATGAGGCGCTACCCGGCACAATCTTATGTACTTTGATGTTGCCGTCGTCTAGGATGAGTTGTGCGCCAATACCTTCTAAACGCCCCGACATATCGATATCGAAATTCTCTTTATCTTGAGGAGGGTAATATTCTGTATGCGGCCCAAACACTCCTAAAATCGCATTCATGTAGTCGGCGAAGTGGTCTTCATCATCACGTTTACTCAATGCGTCGAATCGGTTGTTGTAGTTTTTCAATAGTTGCTCACGGATTTCCTTTTCAATTTCTTTTTCCGACTTCTTAGGCTTGGCATCCGATTCGTCCACCTTACTTTTATTTTGTTCTTCTAGTTTTGCGTGATAGCGCACCAATGCCTGGTATTTCAAATATTTTCGCCACTCTTCTTTTAGTTCTTCTAACGAGGTACAATAGGTGCGTTTGTCTCCATCTAGCTCTACAAATTCTTCTTTTGAGAAGTCGAACGGTTGGGTGAGAATTTCTTCGCACATGGCGGCTACTTCATTGGTTCTTTGGATAATCATTCCCTTAGCTTGCTCAAAAAGAGAAATCTTGGCTCCTTGTATTTCATCGTCGATTTGCAATTTGTAGGGCTGAAGAGCATCTACATCACTTTGCAATAGGAAACGCTTTGAGTTATCGATGTTTTTTAAATATAGCTCGAAGGCTTTTTCAGAGAAAGCATCATCTAACTGTAGTTGGTTAAAATGCGCTTGCGATAAAATGTGAAAAGTTACCTCTTTGATTACATCGTTTTTAGTGGAGTCTTCGTGGATGGGTAGCGTGTGATCGAACAAGGAAAAACTAAAAACGGCTGCTAAACTTAGAGGAATGAGGCTTAATAATAATTTCTTTTTCATTTTATAAGAAGGAATTAATTACGAATGAGGGTAATAGCACAATGCAGTCTTAATTTTCAATTTAACGAGAATTGTTGAAATGACTTGCTGTATTTCTAAAAGGTTTAACAAAATTAATGAGCATTCACTCAATGATTTAGTAAGCCAGATGCAGTTAAAACAAAAATTCCATCGGTCAGGTTATAAAAAGTAATTATTTTCGCATTTAAATATCGTTCCGGGGTGCCAATTAATGGCTGAGATTATACCCGTTGCACCTGATCCGGATAATACCGGCGTAGGGAAGTAACGCTTTCTCTGGTAGAAATTTCCTTTCTATCTTCTTTAATAGCTGAGGCAGCAACTTTACATATCGCTGTCTTCGCTAATGCCATTCTTAAAGCTCCCCACAGTTTTTTCTTTCACTCATAACCTACAAGCACTATGCAAAAATTGTGGATATTAGCTTTGCTTTTGTTTATTTGTTTTCCAATCCATGCTCAGTTTACCGTTTCTGGGACGGTAACCGATGCCTCTTCACAAGCCCCCTTGCCAGGGGTTACAATCTATATAGCTCAGTTACAAGAAGGTACCGTAACCGATACCCTAGGCAATTTTGCCCTACAAGAAATTCCGAAAGGAACCTACACTATTCGCCTCTCTTTAGTGGGGTACGAAACACAAGAACAACCTCTTACCCTTAATGCCGATGTTTCGCTAGATTGGAGTCTTCGTGAAAAGCCAACTTACTTGAATGAGGCATTCGTATATGCGCTAAAAGAGTATCCGATTACCACTTCGGAAGTTACCCGAGAACAGCTTGAATCGCGCAACTTGGGGCAAGATTTACCTGCCCTCCTTAACTATGAAACGTCGTTGGTATATACTTCGGATGCAGGAGCGGGAGTAGGCTATACAGGTATGCGTATTCGGGGGAGCGATGCCCAACGTATTAACGTTACAGTTAACGGAATCCCTTTGAACGATGCCGAGTCGCATGGGGTGTTTTGGGTGAATATGCCCGATTTTACCTCTTCAACACAAAGCGTAACCATACAACGAGGGGTAGGGACTTCGGTAAACGGCGCAGGTGCTTTCGGGGCAAGCGTAAACCTCAATACAGAAGCGAATGCTGAACAAGCCTTTGTAGAAATCAATAATTCGTTTGGTTCTTTTAATACATGGCGGCATAATGCACAGTTTGGTACAGGTTTGCTTAACGAGCACTTTAGTGTACAAGGACGACTCTCCAAAATCACTTCAGATGGATTTGTAGACCGTTCAGCAGCAGATTTGCGCTCGTTTTTCTTATCGGGGAAATATCAAGATGCTCGGCAATCGGTTACTCTTAATTTGTTTTCAGGGCATGAAATCACTCAACAAGCTTGGTGGGGTATTCCCGAAGCTAAATTGAATAACAACGCCGAGGGAATTGAAAGTTACATTCTGAATAATGGGCTTACCGAAGCTCAAGCAGAAAACTTGCGAAATAGCGATTCACGTACCTACAACCACTATATATACGATAACGAAGTAGATAACTACCAGCAAGACCACTATCAGTTGTTGCACGAGGCCCGATTGAACCCTCAGTGGAAATCGAATACAGCTTTTCATTACACACGGGGCAGAGGTTTTTTTGAGCAGGCAATTTATAACGGAGCGCTTGCGGCAGTGGGACTAGAACCGATAGAGTTGGGTGAAACCACGGTTACTTCTTCTGACTACGTAGTACGCCGCTGGCTCGATAATCACTTCTATGGTTTTGTTCAATCGTTTACCTACCAAAGCAAAGCAAAACGGCAGGGGCAAGCTGTACTGGATTTTGTAGCTGGAGGCGGTTGGAATTTTTACGACGGCGAGCACTTCGGCGAATTGGTTTGGTCGCAGTTTGCCGGAAACGCAGAGGTAAACCAACGCTACTACGATGGCACAGGCAAAAAACGCGATTGGAACATTTACGCAAAAGCTAATGTACAGCCACTGCCAGGGTTGTTTCTTTTTGCCGACTTGCAAGTTCGCAGTATTAATTATGAAATCAGCGGTACAGACAACACCCTGCGCGACGTTTCACAAACCGACGACTTCTTGTTTTTTAACCCGAAAGCAGGAGTAAGCTATTTCTGGGGGAACAACCGAGTGTACGGCACATTTGCCATTGCCAATAAAGAACCCATTCGAAGCGATTATACCGATGCTCCCCAAGGAGAAGTCCCCACACACGAAACGCTTCGAAACGTCGAAATCGGCTATTCAAAAACATACGAAAAGGCGCGTTTGGCAGTAAATTATTATTGGATGGGATACAAAAACCAACTGATTCCGACAGGGCAGGTCAATGATGTGGGGGCTGCCATCCGCACCAATATCCCCAAAAGTTACCGAACTGGTGTTGAAATCGAAGGGCAATGGGACTTATCTCCTCAGTGGAGTTTGGTGGGCAATGCAACATGGAGCCAAAATAAAAATGTCGATTTTACAGAGTACATTATCGACTACGCCGATTTTACTTACATTACCAACGAGTTAGGGAATACCGATATCGCCTTTTCACCAGAGTGGATTGCCGGTGGGCAAGTACATTACCGCCCTATGCGTGGCGTGCAACTTGCCATCCTTTCTAAATATGTAAGTGAACAGTTTCTGGATAATACTCAAAACGCCGACCGTACCATCCCTTCATATTTTGTGAGCGATTTGAACGCAACCTATCAATTTTCCATAGGCTTTTTAAAAGATGTTACCTTAAGTTTGCTCATCAATAATCTTTTTGATGAAGCCTATGAAACGAATGGTTACACCTATGCCTATGCATTTGGGCAAACCACCATCCGCGAAGACCACTTTTACCCACAGGCTGGGCGGAATTTCCTGTTAGGCTTAAAAATACGTATTTAGCAACCCGACTGAATCATACTCAACCTGCCTTTGTATGAAAGGCAGGTTGTTTTTTAAAATTACAAAATGAAACCATTCCGATATTTTATTGCCTATAAACCGTACGGCGTACTCACACAATTTAGCGATACACCCGAAGGGCATCCTACCCTCAAAACGTTGGGGGCTTTCCCAAGCGATGTGTACCCTGTGGGGCGGCTCGATCGCGATAGTGAAGGGCTTCTTCTCCTTACCAACGATACCCGCTTAAACCAAAAGCTGCTAAACCCTACTTACCAACACGAACGAGAGTATTGGGTGCAAGTTGAAGGGCAAATCACCCCAGAAGCCATAGCTCAACTTACCAATGGCAAGCTTGAGATTAAGGTCAATAAAAAAGTTCATGTAACATTGCCTGCGAAAGCTAAAATAATCCCTTCGCCCGATTTACCTGAGCGAATTCCCCCTATACGTTATCGAAAAGAAATACCAACCTCTTGGGTGTCGCTTTCACTGGTGGAAGGTAAAAACCGGCAGGTACGTAAAATGACGGCTAAAGTCGGCTTTCCTACGTTGCGTCTTGTACGGGTACGCATCGAAAAATTAACCTTGCAGAACATGAAAATAGGAGAGGTCATTGAACTATCCGCCAATCGTCTCTATCAAGTATTACAAATACCAAAAAACACCTGAGAGTAAAGGACTGCCGAGCGAGCCACAAGGTTTCTAAGTAGTTAATCCGTCTCCGGTTAGTGGTTACGAAGGGTACGTCCACTCTTCCCAAAGTTGTACTCGGTAGAGTTGGGCATTACGCTCCCAAAAGATAACAGGCGACAAGCGAAAAGTATTTACTACGTCTTTGAGTAAAACAAAAAGTTCGTAATCGCGCATGCGATAGTGTTTGCCGTACAACTCCATGAAGTGATAATGCTCAATTTCAAACGAGTAGCCGAGCCGCTGTTTATAGCGGATTGCCTGCACTTTTTCAGCGTTAACCGCGGGGTGTTTTTCAAGAATTCGGAGGTGTCCTCCAAATGTGCGGAGTATCAGTCTTTCAAAATAATGGGCTAATCGGTGGGAATAATTCGTTGGCGATATCTTTTCGGTATGTACCGTACCATACACAACGCGAAGCGGAGGAAGGAAAATAGGCTCGGTTAGGCATTCGCGCAAATGTACCATGGGCGAGTGTATGGGCATTTGGCGTTTGGGCAAGGGGGCGCTTACATCGAAAGCTGCCTTCCACGCATTTTTTTGTTTCGAATAGAACTGCATAGGCAGCAAGCGGGAGTCGGGGTGTACATGAGTAAGCCGCAAGGTTTGCCC
>CAYMYI010000120.1:0-11787 GCA_964394585.1 uncultured Roseobacteraceae bacterium | reverse complement strand
TTTATATATGAAAGGACTTGGCAACTATCTTCTTTTTATTCGAAAGATGTTCGTAAGCCGCGAGCGTTTTTCCGTGTACGTTACTCGTTTTTTTGAAGAAAGCGTAGAAATCGGCATTAACTCGCTGTTTTTTGTTTCTATGGTAGCCTTGTTCATTGGCGCGGTTTCGGCAGTCCAAACTGCATATAACTTAGTAAACCCAATCTATCCGCTCTTTTTAATTGGTTTAGTAGTGCGCGATATGAGCATATTAGAAATAGCACCTACCCTTACGGCAATCATTTTTGCCGGAAAAGTAGGCTCCAATATAGCAAGCCAGTTGGGTAACATGCGCATCAGTGAACAGATTGATGCAATCGATGTGATGGGAATTAACGCTGTATCGTATTTAGTACTTCCCAAGATTTTAGCGAGCGTGGTGGTGTTCCCCTGTTTGGTAATCATTGCAGGGTTTCTTTCAATTTACGGAGGGTATTTGGCAGGAACCTTAGGAGGATTAGTTACCCCGAATGATTATATATATGGTATTCGGTTCGATTTCCTCGATTTTAGCGTAGTGGTAGCACTGGTCAAGTCATTCATATTCGGCTTTTTAGTGGTGAGTATTTCAGCCTACAAGGGGTTTTATGTGCGGGGAGGTGCTTTAGAGGTAGGACGTGCCAGTACGTTTGCCGTTACGAACAGTTGTATTGCTATTTTTGTGGCAGATTATCTCCTCGCCGAGCTGCTGACTAACTAATCCCATCTTTTTTCAGTTCTTTTCGGATTTGCTCGGCAAAATCGTTGATGGAATCGTCAATTTCTTTGCCCTCAGTTGCGCCATTCGCTTGTTGGTTCTGCAACACTTGTAAAAATTTTGCTTCTTCTTCTTCACTAATTAAAAATGATGGAGATTGTTCTTTATTGGGGTAAAGCTCCGGATATAAAGAGGGCGCATCCATTGCTTCCGTTGTATGTTCTTCCGAAGATTGCTTACTGCGAAGCACCTTTTGGATATCTAGAATGGTAGGAGGTGCATCTTGTGCAGAAAGAGGGAATGATACTTCATGGTTTTGAACTAATGCCGAATTTGAATCATTTTTTTCCGTTGCATTTTCTTGCGTAGGAGCCGAAGATTCTTCCGTTTTTGTACTGGCATGCACGCCGTTTGAAGATGTAGAAGATAGCTTGGGAGAAGCTACCTTCGATGTTTTTACTTCAGAAGTTTGCTGAGTTTCCGCTTCATTTTCTAAAGGTTGTGGTAATTCTTGCCGAGCGGTATGCAGTGGTGTAATAGGCGATTCCTCTACTGAATTGGATGAAATCGCGGCTCCTTCTGAATTATTTTCTGTTTCTGTGGTAGGCAAAGTCGATTCCTCAAGAGGTTCGACAGGTGAATCTGACATAAGTACAGGTTGCTGCTCAACCGGATGAGTAGCCTCCTGCTCCGACGGTTGTACTGTATTCTTTTCCTTACCATTCT
Organism: uncultured Roseobacteraceae bacterium; assembly: GCA_964394585.1. Classification (GTDB taxonomy): domain Bacteria; phylum Bacteroidota; class Bacteroidia; order Cytophagales; family Flammeovirgaceae; genus CAYUJH01. The sequence continues at coordinate 10,325 of CAYMYI010000120.1, read as the reverse complement.
TTGGCTTTCGAAAAGGCATAGCAAACGAGGCGGTAATTAGGGTAAAAGGACCTGAGTTATCTACGGTATTATTGGAAACATCAGAGGCAGACTTTTCGGTAGAGCCTTCTTCTTTTTTAGTTGGAAAGGTGGCTGCTACAGGCAACGCAGGAGGAGTTTCCTTTTCGGGCAAAGCAAGGGGTTCTTCCGCCGGAGGCTCATGTTCTACGTTTTCGTGTGGTGAGGCAGCTGGCTCAGAAGCTGACAGCGGAGTGCCCACGCGCGATGCGCGCTTTTCAGCGTTCCATTGCTCGAGTTGAGTTGTAAAGTGTGAATCGATTCGTTTTTTTTTCATGTGAGCAGCGAAGCGTTGTAATACAGCATACTTTATATTATCTAAACGTTAGCGCTATAAAAAGTGTATAAAATGCCTGTAGAATCCACTGAATCGTACGCAGGAGGGTTATTCTTCTGGTTGGAAAATCAGTTGACTCAAGCGGTCTTTTGCCAGCGTTCGGTTGGCAAGCTCTAAGATTTTCTCGGCGGTTACGCTTTCTATTTTTTCAAAAATTTCATTTAAGGTGAGTAAGTCTTCAAGATCAATCAAGCTTTTTGCCATCACTAACATAAACCCTAAGTTACTTTCTTCAGACATCGCCAACTGACCCATGAGTTGTTGTTTAGCTCTATGCAATTGCATACTACCCATTTTCACCGTGCGAAGGAGTTGCAGCTCTCGCTCTACAAGTGTTATGCAGCGGTCGAGTGTTTTAGGTTCTGTAGCGAAGTTGATCGAAAAAATACCTGTGTCGAGGTACGAGGTAGTGGTAGCGTCGATAGCATATACAAAACCGTACTTTTCTCGAATAGCCAAGTTCAAACGCGAGTTCATCCCCGGCCCTCCTAGCAAATTAGTGAGTAGGTAGAACGGTAAACGGTCTTCATGTTGAAGCCCGTACCCCTCTGTGCCAATCGCACAATGTGCCTGAGTAAGTGGTTTACGCATAACCTCAGAGCTAGGCACAAAGCCTGCGAAAGGCTTGCGCTCTTTTTGGGCGTACATGGGGGGAATGTTTTCGAACAGTGGCGTTACTTTCCGAAGCACTTGTTTGAACGATTGCGGCCCCACATACGAAAAAACAACTTCTTCTAGGTTTAAATTCTGCTGAATGAATGCAAAAAAATCGGCTTGGTGGAAGCTGCGAACCGTATTGCGAGTTCCTAAAATATTCCAGCCAAGTGGGTGCTCTCCAAAAATCACTCGGTCAAACTCATCGGCAAGCGCATCGGCTGGGTCATCTTCATACATTGCCATTTCTTCGAGGATCACCCCTTTCTCTTTCATAATTTCTTTTTCAGGAAAAGTAGAAAAGAAAGTGATATCGGTAAGTAGTTCCGCTGCTTTATGAAAATGAGGCGATAAGATTGAAGCGTAAAAACATATCTTTTCGCGTGTGGTGTAAGCATTGAGCTCGCCTCCTACCGAGTCAACTCGACTTAAAATATGATAGGCTTTTCGCTTTTGCGTGCCTTTAAACGCCATATGCTCCCAAAAATGGGCTAGTCCGATTTGGGTGTCGGCTTCATCGCGGCTACCAATATTAAGCACAAAACCACAATGGGCAATTTTAGTGTGGGTAACTTGCCGGTGCGCTAAGCGTAAACCGTTGGGGAATCTGTAAACCTCGTACTCTGTCATGGCTATTTTTTAAAAAGGATGCAAAGATACAAAAGAGGTTCGGCAATCGCTTCGTCTGATAAAAAGATACAGCTTATCTACTGCTTTTACAGATAAGAAAATTCATTCAAGGAATTTTCTGTTTGCACGTTACGAAAAGTTCTCAGACTGCGAAATAAATACGTACTTTGCATTAGATTCAATCGCGCAAGGAATCATGACATTACGCTACTCACTACGCTATGCAAACCTATGGTTGTTTTGGGGGGTATTGTTAGCCCAAGCAAGTTTTGCCCAACCTGCTGCAGAAGTTTTTGGCGGCAGGGCGACAGCGATGGGGCAGGTAAACGCAACGCTACGCGATGTGTGGAGTGTGTTTCATAACCCCGCCGGCTTAAATGGGGCAGAGAACCCAACCGTAGCCCTTGCCTACACCAACCGTTACAACGTGGCGGCTTTTCGTTCAATAGCAGCGGTAGGTACTTGGAAATTAAAAAATTGGCAAGCTGGTGTCGGTATTTCCCGTTTTGGCGACCGATTATTTAGCGAGCAACGCTTGGTAGCAAATATGGCTACTCACCTAAGCGGAGTCGATTTGGGCGTGCGTGTGGGCTATCTGCAAATTGCCACGCAAGGCCTTGAAACTCGGGGAATGCCATTCCTCGATTTAGGCGTGATTACCCAACTTACGCCTGAGTTGCGTATGGGGGCTTCTCTACATCATATTAACCAACCACAAGTCGCTACCTTTGAAGACGAACGCCTGCCAGCCCTCATCCGTGCGGGGCTTTGTTATCAACCTGTTGAGCGCTTTCGCTTTTATCTGGAAACTCAAAAAGAAACGAGTATGCCCATGATGGCACAAGCTGGTGCCGAGTACGAGTGGCACACCGGCTTTTTTGCCCGCACCGGCTTTTCGTCGGAACCAGCACAGGGGTATTTTGGCATAGGAGGGCGTTGGAAAATGCTCCAATTCGATTATGCCCTGCATACACATCCGCGCCTTGGGTTTACGCATCAGCTTTCCATTGCCTATACGTTTTCGCCTAATGCTGCAAAAGATGCTATTGAATAACATCGTACGTTTTTTAGGATTTATATGCTTTCTACTTCCTTGTTGGGCTAGCGCACAGGTGTACAATAGTACTGAAGAGCCCGATATGGACACATTCGTTCAACGATTATTTCCGGTACAAGAGGAAGATTTAGACTACGAATCGTTGTACGAATCGTTATTTCAGTACTACCGCCGGCCATTGAATCTCAACAAAATCACACCGGAAGAGCTTCGCGCTCTTTACCTACTTAACGAAACGCAAATACATCAATTCTTCGAGCATAAAGCAAAGTATGGGGCGTTCCTATCGGTATATGAGTTACAAGCCGTTGAAGGGTTCGACCTAGAAACCGTGCGCAACTTACTGCCATTTGTTACCCTAACCAACAGTACCCTAACCAACGACAACGCCTCGTTGTGGGAGCGCATTAAGCGTGAGGAAAACCACTATCTACTCGTGCGGCATGATCGCACCCTGCAAACCAAACGAGGCTATCAACCTAAAGACGACGGAAGTCCCCCTCCGTATGTAGGCGATCCGAACCGGTTCTACGTACGTTATCGGGTAGCACACACGAAAGATTTTAGCCTTGGCTTTACCCTCGAAAAAGATGCTGGCGAGGCATTTCGGTGGTCGCCGAGCAATCGGCAATACGGCGCCGATTTCTTTTCTTATCATTTTTCTTTACAAAATAAAGGACGATTAAAACACCTCACCATCGGCGATTACCGCATACAAGTGGGGCAAAGTTTGTTGTTGGCGGCTGGCTTTCAGGCTGGCAAGGGCGCTGAAACTACAGCCACAACCCGCCGAAATACATTAGGACCAGTACCATACACTTCTGTACTCGAAAATGGCTTTTTCCGTGGTGTAGCCGCCACCTTGCAATACGGAACGTGGGAAATCACTCCTTTTATATCGTACAAACGCATTGATGCCAACCAACAAGAAGCCGATACGTTGGAAAACACGCCCAGTTTTGTAAGCAGCTTGTTTCAAAGTGGATTCCACCGCACCGAAAGCGAACGAGCTGGTAGAGGGGCTATCGGAGAGTTTGTAGCAGGCAACCATGTACAATACCAAAGTAAAAATAAGCGACTCACGCTCGGTGCTACCGGGCTTTATACGCGCTATGGGCAGCCTTTCATTCGGCGTGCGAGCGATTACAATCAGTTTTTCTTTCGAGGGCAAGAAAATTGGAACTGGGGGCTCGATGCTCAATATAACCTTCAAAACGTCAGTTTTTTTGGAGAGATGGCACAATCGAAAAGTGGAGGGATAGGCATGGTTGGCGGTTGGGTAGGGAGCTTCGCCCGCGAACTGCAAATGGCGATGGTATTCCGCAGTTTTGATCGCAACTTTCATTCGTTTTATGGCGATGCCTTCGCTGAAACTTCAGGGAACATTAACGAGCGGGGCATCTATTGGGGCATACAATATGCTCCTTCACGCAAGTGGAACTTTGCAGCCTACTACGATTTATTTTGGTTCCCTTGGCTGCGCTTTCAAGCCGATGCACCCTCGTTAGGACAAGAAGCCCTGCTGCGGGCTACTTGGCGGATTTCCAGAAAGATTAACCTATACGGGCAGCTTCGCTACGAACAGCGCGAGCGCAACCAGCCCAATAATACGACCAATACCGATTTTCTGCTGCCGGCAACCCGAAGGCAATACTTACTGAATGTGAGCTACACCGCCGAGCGAATAATCTCGTTGCAAACTCGTTGGCAATTTAGCGAATACGACCAAGCCCAATACACGCAAGGAATGGCGCTCATGCAAGATATCAACCTCGATTTTGGCAAAATCCGCTTTAGTGGTAGACTAGCCCTCTTCGACACCGACGACTACCAAAACCGACAGTACGCCTACGAAAAAGATGTATTGTATTCTTTCTCGTTCCCTGCATATTTTGGGCAGGGGACACGCCACTATCTGGTAGTTCGGTATAAACCCAGTAAGCGGCTCTCTTTTTGGTTGAAATATGCGGAGTTTCGCTACACTGATCGCCAAGAAATTAGCTCGGGTAACGAAGAAATCGAAGGAAACACGCGCACCGATGTACGCTGGCAAATGCAGCTTAAATTTTAGGGCTACAGGGCATTCACTAATCGGAAATAATCGTACATAGTAATGCGGAAAGCCTCGCGCTCATTTTCTTCCGTTAAGAAAGGATGGTGTTTTCCGCCTACTTCTACAGAAAGCTTCCATTTCTTTTGTAAGGCGTTGTATAGTTGCGTGGTAAACTGAAAGTGGCGCGGCATCGAATCTTTCCCTAACACATAGGTGCCTGTTTCAGCAGTTTCGGGGTTTTCCCATCGTACTACGATTTCCTCTGTTTCCCCAAAAAAATCATTAGGTTCTACCATCACATATGCGCGGTCGGTTAAAATGTTCAGCACAATGCATAAATTAACAATGGGTTTCGAGTCGTCTTGTACCCGATCGCCAAAGCGGTATTGCTCCATTTTTGAAGGCTCATGCACGGTTTTATCGTAATACAACTGCCGAACATTTTTGAAATACAAGATCGAACTATCGGTAAGCTGATTTTCAAACTCCTCGGGGTTTACGGTTCTATCGCGGCGAGTTTCGCAACTTAGCAATATTAAAAATCCCAGAAGTATGCTCCACTTTTTCATGGTACCGTATTTTAAGGATTACTCATCGTATTAGCATAAGCATTTGAAACCGTGAAATGTTACAAACAATATCGCTCCGTTCCTACTTGTTTTAATACAACTATTCAACATTCTGCTTTATGAAACAACACCGAACCATTTCGCTGAAACTACTTTTTTTGATGGATGCGGCAGGAGCCTTACTTTCTGCTTTTTTACTCGGTGTGGTATTAGTTCAGTGGGAGGCTGTGTTCGGGCTTCCCCGGCAGATGTTATATCCCCTAGCAGCGCTCCCTTGCTTTTTTGCATTGTACGATTTTTACTGCTTTGCCATTATCAAAGGCAACCGATGGAAGTTTCTGCGCGGTATTGCCTACCTCAACTTTGTATATTGTGGTTTATCGCTTGGCTTTGCACTGTATCATGCTAACGTAATCACAATATGGGGGTGGGGCTATCTGATTTCAGAAATTGTGATTGTGGCAGTATTGGCGTCGTATGAGTTAAGGGTTGCCGGTACCTCAAGCCATGTTGCACCCTAAAGGGCTTTGCGAAACTGCAATCAGATAAGTAATTTGAAATCAATAATCATGACGCTTACATGCTTTTATCATCATAATTTTCTACCTATGAAAACACTGCTTCCTTTCCTAATCACTTTTGTATGGGTATCTGTTGCCCATGGGCAAGAATACTTGAAGGGTACGAAAGAACTTTCCCAACACGCTGAAGGGGTGATGAACGATTTTGAAAAAGCAGAATATACCACTGCTTTTGATGCCCTTCGAGCCTACTGGCCTATTCCCGAAAACGAAGTAGACCAATTAGAGTCTCAAACCATCAAGCAGTTTAATGTAGCGATTGATCGTTTTGGAGCGGTGATGGGCTACGACTTTATCAAAGAGCAAACTATCAACGATTTTGTAATTCGGAAAATATACGTCATTCGGTTCGAGAAACACATGATTCGTTTTCTGTTCACCTACTACAAAAGTGATAAAGGATGGATTTTAAATGCGTTTAAATGGGATGACCAATACGAAGAGTTATTAGAAGATAACTGAAATATAGCCACTGATTGAGAAGTTTATCCTGCTGAGTTATCATCAATCATAGCAAAGAGGACTAAATTAATGGGATGCACTAGAACGGAATCCGCTCTAACATCATAACAAGCGACATGCCACCGGCAGCCCCGGACAGTAGCAAAACCCATTCTCTACGCTTTACCTGTAGCACGCCCACAAACAACAAGGCAATGAGCAGGATCGCAGCAACAATAAGAAGCTGCCCTAATTCTAACCCAATATTGAAGGCTAGTAATGGTTCAAATAAAGAGGTTTCTTTCCCTAGCAAACTGCGTAGGAAGTTGGAAAACCCTAACCCGTGAATTAACCCAAAAAATAATGCGGTAACGTAGCGCCCTCCAACCGAACTCTTTTTGTTGGCTTCTTCCTTATGGAAATAATTGAAAATGCTGGTTAGTAAAATCGTAACGGGGATTAAAAACTCAATCCAAGCAGAAGAAACGGATACGACCTGTAAGGTAGCCAGCGCCAAAGTGATGGAATGTCCTATCGTAAATGCAGTAACTAAAATAGCCACTTGTTTCCATTCCCTGAACGTGTAAATAGCTGCTAAGGCAATAATAAACAAGATGTGGTCGTACCCGTTGGGGTCGGTAATGTGTTCTGCACCGAGGGATAGATAAATGCTAAAATCTGACATAACTCAAAGGTTACTTTTTTAAGAAGTCAAAAATGAAAATTTTATAGGTCATCTCCTTAGTTTTTTACAAACTTTCGGTAGAGCCATCGGTTAAGCAAAATGCCTACCACGAGGAGCACCCCCCACTGAGTTACAATCGTAGCATTGCTATATACGCTGAATACGTTCCAGGTCCCCTCTTTAAACCAGGGGTTGGCATCGTAACCTTGTGCCATCCACCAATAGAGTAGCACAAGCCCAAGCCCAATATTAAGAAAGATGCAAAGTTTGAAGTAAAGGGTGCTTACTTTAAAGTCGGAGTCTTGGTCGATAAATCGCTTTTTGAAATCTACAACACCGTGGTGTAGTACCGCAAATACGATGAACATCCCCGAGATAATCAGCCCAAGTCCCCATACCCAATCTTGATTAGAGAAAATATCGAGCGAAAGCGCTGAGGGCAAGCCAAAAATTAAACTGAAAATAGCAGCGCGTAAGGCAGCACTTTGGCGCGAGAGGCCTAAATCGCCCAACATCTTTATAAACAGTTCGATCATGGAGAGTAACGAACTGAACGCCGCCAACACAAATGCACTAAAAAATAAGATGGAGAGCATAGCACCACCCGGAATTTTTGAAAATAATTCGGGAATGATACTGAACGTAAGGGCTTGGTTGCCAGCTTGCAGCGCTGCAATGGCTTCTTCCGAGGTGGCTGATAGTGCAAATACCGAAGGCAATATGGCAATGCCTGCTACTAAAGAGGCTGTGTTATTGCCAAATCCACTCACAAATATATTAAGGGTAACATCTTCTTTATTTCGCGAATACGACGAAAGCGTCATCATGAGTCCCCAACCTGCTCCGGTAGACCATGCCGATTGCGAGAGGGCTTCAATCCAGACCGTGGCATTGCTAAAGTGCTCGGTTTTAACGGAAAACATGTATTCTAATCCGGCAATTCCGTTTCCAATAGTAAGGGCAATCCCTCCAATTACAAGCAATAAAATAAACAACATAGGAATTAGAATCCGATTGGCTTTTTCCAAACCATTTTGAATGCCCCGAACAAGGAGCAAACATCCAACGACAAGGGCTACAAAATGTAATATGCTGGTTTGCCAACTCCCATTGGCTACCGATTGCCAGTACTCGTTCAAATACTCAGGATTGGCTTGGAGTTCTTGAGCTAAGGAATTGCCCCCCGATACAATGCTGAACCCGTTGCCGAGGGCTAGCCCTAAATAACGTAGCCCCCATGCCGTTACTACCGAATAGTAAAAAGTAATGCCTAAGGTGCAAAATGTAATGAAGAAGCCCATCCAAGTGAATGATTGTCCCGTAGCTGCACCAAAAGATCCAATCACGCCTTTTTTGTAGGTTTTCCCGATGGAAAACTCTGCAAGAAGAATTGGAATGGACCAAATGAGCAAAAACAGAATCCAAAGAATTAAAAAAGTCCCGCCATATTGGCCGGCTAGCCGTGGAAAGCGCCATAAATTTCCGGCGCCTACAGCCATGCCTAAAGAAGCAAGGATAATTCCCCAGCGGCTACTAAATTGTTCGTTGATTGACATCGTACGGATGGGTAAACGTTGTGTGATCTTTTTCTCCGAAAATATAGCAGGATTTCGGAACTTCGACCGCATGATGCACACAAACCACTTATTTTGTTGGACAGATTCGCGAAATGAGGGAAAGGAAAGCAAAAAAGGAGGCGAATACTAAAGAACATAAACAAAAAAACCTTCGGCAATGCCAAAGGTCTTTAGTCAATTTTTACTCTTAAATCAATTACATGCATTAGAACATGAATTACAACTCGTTAACAGTTTGTGAAACCAGATAAGTTCTGCTTAAGTTGTAAAAATTTGCAAAAAACAATTTTTAAAACCTTGATTATGAATAAAATAGTATTGGTGTAAGGAGCGGCTATTTATTCATTATGTATATTAACTGAAGGTTAATAAATTAAGTTCTTACTAACGCATAAAAAAATTAACACTTTGGAAGGAAAATATATCTATGGCATTATAGCCACTACGCAAGATTATCGCTTTGGTGCTATCGGCTTACAAGAAGAAGAAGTATATACCATTGGAACCGATTCGCTGGCTATGTTAGTAAGCCGCTATTCTGAGTCTGCAAAAGAATATGTGCCTAGCTCGCGCGAATTTATGTTGGCACACCAAAAAACAATTGAAAAAGTGATGGAAGAACATACGGTTTTACCGGTAAAGTTTGGAACTGTTGCCGCTAACGAATCGCGTATTATGGAGCTTTTACTGCGCCGTACCAAAGAGTTTACCCAGGCAATTTCCGAAATTGAGGGCACTATCGAGCTGGGTCTCAAAGCCTTGTGGGTCGATCTGCCCGCTGTATTTGCCGATATCGCCCAAAACGACCCTGGAGTCCGACGTTTGAAAGAAAAAGCTGAACGCCGGCAAGACCAATCGTTGCTCATTGAAGTAGGAAAATTAGTGCAAGAGGCACTCGCCAAGCGGAAAGAAGAAGCCGCCGAAACAATTTTATCGTGTTTGAAACCTTCGGCTCTGGCAGTAAAACAAAATGCCAACCTAACCGATGCTATGTTTTTGAATGCTTCTTTTTTAGTGAATAAAGGGCGCGAAAAAGAGTTTGATAATGTAGTAGAAGAATTAGCCGAACAGCACGCTAGCACAGTGAAGTTTAAATATGTGGGTCCGTTGGCTCCTTACAATTTCATCAATTTGAATATTCCACCAGAGGAGTGGGAGCTCTAATCAATCTCTGGCTAAAAGCAGCGAATTGTTTTTAGGCTGACATTTCGTACGAACGAGGATGAGTTACTTGCTAAATCTTTCATTAACTTTCTTTTATCCTCTATGAAATGTTGGAAATACCTTTTGGTGGGTTGCCTGTTGTTGCTTACAGGTTGTATCGGTAACGATTATTTATTTGATACCGTCGACCCTGTACTTCGCATCCGTAACTCAATCGACTCGTTGGAAGTCGGCACTTCCTATCAGTTTGAATATCAGTACTTAGATAATGCTGGGCGCGAGGTAGAAGTGCCTGTAGAATGGATAAGCGCATTCCCAGATGTAATCAGTATTACTCCTGATGGGCTCGCCGAGGCGCATCGGCGGGGGCAAACAGTGCTTACGGTTCAATTTTTTGATGCCAACACAAACACACTACTTCGCGATGATATTGAAGTGTATGCCGGAAGATCGACCGTAGTTAGTGCCGATAAACGCGAAGGACTGGTCAGAACTACTAGTAGCTATTTGCTACGCGGTG
>CAYMYI010000119.1:4208-11883 GCA_964394585.1 uncultured Roseobacteraceae bacterium | reverse complement strand
GGCGATGAGGTACTCGTACTGGGCGACCGCTTGAAAGGGCAAGCGAAAGCACTGAACCAGCAGCGTACCAATTTGAACATCACTAACATTGTGGCGGCAGATCAAATTGGCCGTTTCCCCGATGCGAACATTGGCGATGCTATGAAGCGGATTCCTGGAATCACAATTCAGAACGACCAAGGCGAAGCACGTTTTGGGCTAATTCGCGGAACGGCACCTCGCTTGAATTCGGTAATGATCAACGGTGAACGCATGCCTTCTGCCGAAGCAGAAGTGCGCTCAGTTCAGCTCGACCTTATCCCTGCCGATATGATTCAAACCATTGAAGTAAACAAAGCGCTAACGCCCGATATGGACGCCGATGCTATCGGTGGTGCTGTGAACTTGGTAACGCGTGCGGCTCCTAGCGGATTCCGAGTTTCGGGAACGGCTGCGAGCGGGTATAATTTCCTTGCTGAAAAACCCATTTGGACTGGAGCCCTCATTGTAGGAAATCGCTTTTTTGACGATAAATTCGGGGTAATTGCTAGCGCATCGTACAACAATCATCAATTTGGGTCAGACAACGTAGAGGCTGAATGGAGCAATGAAGGAGAAAATGAAATTAATGGCGAAGATGTTGAATTTGAAGTAGATCCATTTGTAAGCGAGTTAGACCAAAGGGTTTACAAGCTGCAACGCGTGCGTAGAAGTTTCTCACTTTCGTTAGACTATAAGTTTAACCCCAACCATACAATCTTCCTTCGCTCGATGTACAACTGGCGCGACGACTGGGAAAATCGTTACCGCATCGTTTATACTGATATCGAACCCATTTTTGCCGATAACTCTCAGACCATTACTGGTTTCGAAGGGGTAGCAGAACGCGAAACCAAAGCAGGGTTAGGCAACGACCGCATCGATAACCGCCGTTTGGAAGACCAACGCGTGTGGAACCTATCTTTAAATGGCGATCACCTGATTGGCGGCAAAGCCAAGCTGACTTGGATGGCAACGTATGCCCGTGCTTCAGAAGAGCGGTTGAACGAACGCTACATCAATTTTGTAACCGATGAACCGTTCGCCCTAAATGTAGATGTAACCGATACAGAGTTCCCGTTGGTAACTCCTACCAATCCTGCGGCGCTTACGCTTGATTTGTTTGAGTTAGACTTAATTTCAGACGAAACACAATTCACAAAAGACGAGGATTTCAATGCTAGAATAGACCTTGAACTTCCACTAAATATTTTCGGGCAAGGAGGTTTCTTGAAAATGGGAGGGCGTCTTCGTTCTAAAGACAAAGAAAGAAACAATACTTTTGGCGAATACTCGCCACTGAATGATCAGTTCGAAACGCTTGCCGATGTAACCCGTGCCGATTTTACCGACCCCGATTTCTTGGCAGGAAGCCAATACCAAGCCGGTGAGTTTGCTTCGCGTGAGTTTTTAGGAGGTTTAGACCTTCAAAATGGGAGCTTGTTTGAGTTTGAAGATAAGCCCGATGAGTACCTCGCTGAAAACTTCACGGCTACCGAAGTCATTACAGGGGGATACATCATGGTGAATCAGAACATCACGCCAAAACTTTCGATGATCGCCGGTGTACGTTTGGAACACACTTCTGTTGAATACACCGGAAATAGCGTGCTAGACGAAGAAGACTTACAAGGAACTATCACGAATAGCGATAGCTACACGAACATTCTTCCCGGTTTACACCTTCGCTACAGTGCTACCGACGATATGATTTTCCGCTTTGCTTGGACAAACACCATCGCTCGCCCAAACTACTTCGACTTAGTACCCTACCGCGACCAGCGCAACGAAGATGAAGAGCTTTTCTTAGGAAACCCCGATTTGCAGCCGACTCTTGCCATGAACCTCGATCTCTCTGCGGAAAACTATTTTGAATCGATTGGTTTGGTGTCAGCTGGGGTGTTCTACAAAAATCTCGACGATTTCATTTTCATCTCACGCCAAAGCGATTTTAGCGATAACTTGGTAGATAATTTCGATTTGTTCCAGCCACAAAATGGAGCTGAAGCTAACTTGTACGGCTTTGAAGTAGCCTTCCAGCGTCAGTTAGACTTCTTACCTGGCATTTGGAAAGGTTTGGGAATCTACCTGAACTACACCTATACCGATTCAGACGCAACCGGTATCCGCAACGAAGATGGCGAACTCCGCGAAGAACTTGCTTTGCCAGGTACTACACCACACATGTTCAATGCATCGCTTTCGTTTGAAACCAAAAAATTGGTGCTTCGTGCCTCTATGAACTTTGCCGATGCCTACATCGACGAGGTTGCTGACGACTCCTTCACCGATCGCTATTACGATAAGCAGTTGTTCGTAGACCTCAACGCGTCGTATGCATTTACTCCGCAATGGCGTTTCTTCGTAGAAGTGAACAACCTCACCAACCAGCCGCTACGTTACTACCAAGGTGTGAGCAGCCGTACTATGCAGATGGAGTACTACAATGTGCGTTTCAATGCAGGCTTGAAATTCGACATCTTCAACAAAAACAAATAAAAAATCAGTTTGCAAGAACCCTGAATAGCCGTTTGCTCGGTTGTTTGGGTTCTTCTTCACCAATAACTTTCTTGTATTATGGAAAAAATAAAAAAATCGCTCGGCGGAGTGATGATTGGCGCAGCCTTGCTTTCTGCTTGCCAATCTTCTGAGAAAACCGCCCAAAACGACGCCAGCACCACAGAGGCACAAACAGTATCAACTCCTAAAGTTTCAGATGATAACACAGTGACACCGCTTTATGTAACCGATACGGTGATTTACGATACCGACGACCCCGCCATTTGGGTAAACCCCGAAGATGCTTCGCAGAGCCTTATTGTAGGAACTGATAAAGACGAAGACGGTGCGCTATACGTATTCGATTTAAAAGGAAAAATTGTTGCCGATAAGGTAGTGAAAGGCTTAAAACGCCCTAATAATGTAGATATTGAATACGGATTACTATTAGGAGGCAAACCGGTAGATATTGCCGTAACAGGAGAGCGTTTAACGCACAACCTTCGAATTTTTAGCGTGCCTGATATGCAGCCAATAGACAACGGCGGCTTGCCTATGTTTGAAGGAGAAACCGGGGTGGAACACCGCGATTTGATGGGTGTAACTTTGTACAAGCGCCCTGCTGACGGCGCAATTTTTGCCATTATAGGCAGAAAAACAGGCCCTACCGATGGCACATATTTGTGGCAATATTTGCTTGAAGACGACGGCAACGGCGCGGTGAAAGCTACTTTGGTACGCAAATTTGGAAACTTTAGCGGACTCAATGAAATTGAAGCCCTTGCCGTAGACGATGAACTGGGCTATGTATATTATTCTGACGAAGGCGCGGGAATTCGTAAATATTACGCCGACCCGGAAAAAGGTAACGAAGAGCTAGCCTTCTTCGGACAAAATGATTTTACAGAAGACCACGAAGGTATTTCCATCTATCCGATGGAAAATGGTACGGGGTACATCTTAGTTTCCGACCAGCAAGCCAACCGTTTCAATATTTATAAGCGAGAAGGCGAACCGGACAATCCACATGCCCATACGCTCATCAAATCGGTGAAAGTTTCTACCAATGAAAGCGATGGTTCAGAAGTGAGTGCCGTAGCGTTCAATGCCGATTTCCCCAATGGGTTATTCGTTGCTATGTCTGATAATAAAACCTTTCAACTATACAAATGGGAAGATATTGCCGGGAACGACCTCGGTAATGCAGCGCAATAAGTATAACTCTTTTTCATTGTCTTATTCAACACCTCTATTGCTTTGCTGTAGAGGTGTTTTCTTATTTTGTGTTTTGTACAAATGCTTGGAGCAGTTGATGGCTTATCCGGGCAAATTCCCTACTTTTGCCTTAAAAAAACAGACAATGGCAAGCCTATTTACCAAAATCATTCAAGGGGAAATTCCCTCGCATACTATTGCAGAAGACGACCGCTATTATGCCTTTCTCGATATTTTTCCACTAAAAGAAGGGCATACGTTAGTCATCCCGAAACAAGAAATTGACTATATGTTTGACCTTGACGATGAACTACTCGCTGGGCTGCACGTTTTCAGTAAAAAAATTGCAATTGCCATTCAAAAAGCGATTCCTTGTGAACGCATCGCCACGGCGGTAATCGGCTTAGAAGTGCCCCATGCACACCTTCACTTAGTGCCCATCCATACTATGTCGGATATCAATTTTGCAAACCCAAAGTTGAAACCTACTTCGGAAGAACTTGCGGCAACGGCTGAAAAAATTCGCGTTCACCTCTAATTTTTGGGAAGGTATGGCAACTACCAAGCAAGCAAATGCAGCTAAACGTATTGCAGAGTTAACGCAAGAAATTAACCGCCACAACGAGCTGTATTACCTGAAAGATTCTCCTGAAATTTCAGATTATGAATTTGACCAGCTTTTGGCAGAATTGATTGCTTTAGAAACGGAGTACCCCGATTTAAAAAAGCCCGATTCGCCCACTCAGCGGGTAGGAGGGGGCATTACCAAAGAATTTCCGACTGTTCGGCACACTTACCCGATGCTTTCGTTAGGAAACTCCTACGAGAAAAGCGAATTAGCCGCCTTCGATCAGCGCATAAAGCGAGCATTGGGTACTGAAAATCAGATAGCCTATTTCTGCGAGCAAAAGTTCGATGGGGTTGCCATTAGCTTACTGTACGAAAATGGCTATCTCGTTCGGGCGGCAACTCGCGGCGATGGTACGCAAGGCGACGACATCACCCTCAATGCAAAAACTATCCGATCGATTCCTTTAAAAGTAGAAGGAGAACAAGTGCCACCTCGGTTTGAAGTGCGAGGCGAAGTGTATTTTTCCAAACAGCGTTTTGTAGAACTCAACGAAGCGATTGCCCAAGAAAACGAAGCGCGTGTAGCCGCAGGGAGGAAGGAGCTTTCACCTTTGGCAAATCCGCGTAATGCTGCTTCGGGAACGCTCAAAATGCAAGATTCGCGTGTGGTGGCTGAGCGTAGGCTTTCGTGCTATGTGTATTCTTTACTCGGGGAAAATCTCAATTTTCCTACACACGAAGCTTCGATTCAACAGCTAGAAGCATGGAAATTCCCTGTTTCGCCCACGTATGCCCTTTGCGCAAACTTGGAGGCAGTAATGGCTTACATTGATACATGGGAAGAAAAACGCTTGGAGCTGCCCCTTGAAACCGATGGGGTAGTCGTAAAAGTGAATAGCATCGATTTCCAAAAAGCCCTAGGATTTACGGCGAAAAATCCACGTTGGGCAATCGCTTTCAAATACAAAGCGGAGCGTGCACTGACTAAACTCGAGCGAGTAACCTACCAAATAGGGCGTACAGGGGCTGTTACACCGGTAGCAAACCTAGTGCCGGTACAACTCGCAGGTACAACTGTAAAACGCGCTTCGTTGCACAACGCCAATGAGATAGAACGGCTTGATTTGCACGAAGGCGACCTCGTTTATGTAGAAAAAGGTGGAGAAATTATTCCTAAAATAACAGGGGTTGACCTATCGGAACGCGTACCCAATGCCCACCCCATTCGGTTTATAGCGAACTGCCCAGCTTGCCAAACACCCTTAGCGCGCCTCGAAGGCGAAGCAGCATTCTACTGCCCAAATGCGAAAGGTTGCCCTCCACAAATACGGGGTAGGCTTGAGCATTTCATCCAGCGGAAAGCACTGAATGTGGATAGTTTAGGACCGGAAACGTTAGAGCAACTAATCCGGAAAGGATGGGTAACTATGCCCGCCGACTTGTATGAGCTTACCAAAGAACAGCTCATCTCGTTAGAGCGTTTCGGGGAAAAATCGGCAGAAAATATTTTGCAGGGTATAGAGCACTCAAAACAAGTTCCGTTTGCGAAGGTTTTATTTGGGCTGGGGATTCGCTATGTAGGCAGCACCGTAGCCGAAAAACTGGTAGAAGCTTTTCCTTCTGTAGAAGCCTTGATGCACGCTACCGCTGAAGAACTCATCGCAGTGCCCGAAATTGGTGATAAAATCGCCGAAAGTGTAGTACAGTATTTTGAAGACGCCACTAACAGAAACCACATTGAACGTTTGAAGCAGCATGGGGTACAGTTACAGGCTGAAAGCAGAAAAAGTATGCAATCAAGCAATATTTTGGCAGGAAATAGCTTTGTTATATCAGGAGTTTTCCAAAAGTATGAACGCGAAGAATTGAAAAAACTCATAGTGCAACACGGCGGCAAAGTAGTGAGCGCAGTGTCGGGCAAATTGAATTATTTGTTAGTGGGCGATAAAGCAGGGAGTTCAAAACTTAGCAAAGCCGAATCATTAAATATCCCTTTGCTCACAGAAGAAGAATTTGTAAAAATGATATCAGAATAAATATGGTAAAAGTAGACTTGAGCATTGATGCAGTGAAGAACTTCTTTTTGAAAATGCGCAATGCATTTCCATATAAGAAAAGCGATATACAGGCACAACGATTGACTGTAAACTACGCCGATACCAAACAAGTAGGCGTTTTGTTCAGCTCTAGCTTGTCGGAAGACCATAAGGCTTTGGAACAATTTGTAACCGCACTTGAGAATGACGGAAAAAAAGTAACCGTACTTGTGTTTGAGCCAACCCCCGTTCGCGAAGTACTTGCAGAAGTTCCCGAAGGAGGATACCAATATTTCAGCTTTAAAGATATATCGTTAGTAGGAAAAGTAAGGCACGAAAGCGTAAACGCCTTCTCTACGACAAAATTCGACTATTTGTGTTGCGTTACACAGACCATGCACCCTATTTTTGCTCATATCCTGCGTGTGGCAGATACGAGCTGCCGTATAGGGAATTATACTCTTTTGCCTGCCTCAGCCGATCTTTTTGAAATGATGATCGACTCCTCTCCACAAAATAACCTCAGCAAAGCCTTTGAAGATATTCTGTTCTACTGGCGTAATATTTCTCGCAACTGATAGGTTCTACAAATCATTTTCATAGTTATACACTATCTGTGTAAGTTTGGCTCGTAGCAATACAAGCCTTATTTTTGTTATGCTTGCATACTAATTTGGCAATGCAACACATCGAGTTTCAATCTTTAAACACACATAAATCAATCGACATGAATTTTGAACTAACCGAAGAGCAAATTGCCGTTCGCGATGCTGCACGAGAGTTTGCACAAAAAGAACTCCTCCCCGGTGTAATTGAGCGCGATACCCACCAACAATTCCCGATGGAACAAGTAAAAAAAATGGGAGAGTTAGGGTTTATGGGCATGATGGTAAGCCCCGAGTATGGTGGTGGGGGCATGGATACGGTGTCATACGTACTTGCTATGGAGGAAATCTCAAAAATTGATGCTTCCGCTTCCGTAGTGATGTCTGTTAACAATTCCTTAGTATGTTGGGGACTCGAGCACTTTGGTACCGAAGAACAAAAGCAAAAATATCTGCCTCGATTAGCCAGCGGCGAAATTTGGGGGGCATTTTGCCTTTCAGAACCGGAAGCTGGTAGCGATGCTACTTCGCAGCATACCACAGCAGAAGATAAGGGCGATTACTATCTACTCAATGGTAATAAGAACTGGATAACGAATGGAGGAACGGCATCGGTTTATTTGGTAATGGCACAAACCGACCGCGAGAAAAAGCATAAAGGCATTAATTGCCTTATTGTGGAAAAAGATGCAGAAGGCTTTGTGGTAGGAAAAAAAGAAGATAAAATGGGGA
>CAYMYI010000119.1:0-4198 GCA_964394585.1 uncultured Roseobacteraceae bacterium | reverse complement strand
CCGAGGTCGACCCCATCTGTGCCCTCCAGGCATGCATGGAAGGTTTCCAGGTCGGTAAGAAAGAAGATAAAATGGGGATTCGTGGTTCCGATACCCACTCTTTAGGCTTTACAGATGTGAAAGTCCCCAAAAATCAGCGATTGGGTACCGATGGTCAAGGCTTTCAGATAGCAATGGAGACCCTTAATGGAGGAAGAATTGGCATTGCTGCACAAGCGTTAGGCATTGCTTCTGGAGCGTACGAACTTGCACTAAAATATTCTAAAGAGCGCAAAACATTTGGGCAAGAAATTAGCAAGCACCAAGCCATTGGGTTCAAACTAGCCGATATGGCAACAAAAATTGAAGCGGCACGCTTACTTTGTTTCAAAGCAGCTCAACTAAAAGACGCCAAGCAAAATTTTGCTTTAGCAAGTGCAATGGCGAAGCTTTATGCTGCAGAAGCTGCTATGGAAATTACCACAGAAGCCGTACAAGTACACGGAGGTTACGGTTACGTAAAAGAATATCATGTAGAACGCTTAATGCGCGACGCAAAAATCACACAGATTTACGAAGGGACTTCGGAAATCCAAAAAGTGGTTATTTCTCGCTCGATTTTGAAAGATTAATTAAACTTAGGCATGTTATAGTGTAAAGAGGCTGCTTTTAAAAGCGGCCTCTTTACTTTTCCATAAAAAAACAACAACTGTACGACAAACCCGTCCCATTTACCACACCAAACTTCAGAAAAAATACTGAAAACCCTACCTTAGAGCTGTTTTATTGAAACCTTAAATGTGAAAATGTATGGAAAGTAGCCCTAAGTTTATCCCATACGAGGGTATACAGTACGCTGAAGATGAAATGCTGCAGCGAAGCCGTGAGTTTTACCACTACATGAATAAACGCCGATCACTTCGGATGTTTTCTGATAAACCGGTACCTAAATCAGTAATTGAGTATATCATTCAGACAGCGAGTACTGCCCCCTCAGGTGCTCATAAACAACCCTGGTTTTTCTGTGCCGTTGGCAATCCGCAACTAAAAGCGCGGATTCGAGAAGCCGCAGAAGAAGAAGAGAAAATAAATTATAACCAGCGAATGTCAGAGCGTTGGCTCAAAGATTTAGAAGCGTTTGAGACAAATTGGAAGAAGCCATTCTTAGAAATAGCACCATGGCTGATTATCGTTTTTAAAAAAGTGTATGAGTTAGACGAAACAGGAGACAAGCATAATAACTATTATGTCAACGAATCGGTAGGACTAGCTTCAGGAATGTTATTAGCAGCCATTCATAACGCAGGGTTGGTTTCTTTAACCCACACACCAAGCCCTATGGGCTTTCTAACAGAAATATTAGAGCGCCCTGCCAACGAGCGCCCTTTTCTACTCATTCCGGTAGGATACCCTGCTACGAACGCAGAGGTACCGAACATAGCACGGAAATCTTCCTCTGAAATCATGGAAATTTTAGAGTGAGAGCAGAAGAAAAATGCTTCGTTCATGCTTAGGTAGCCTATGAGGAATTAGTAAAATGAAAATTTGCATATAGGCATTTTTATTAATTTATTTGTCAGGCTTATATAGTGATACTATTTCACAAAATAGTACAATTTGCTGTAACGTTTTGAACTTTTCTGCATTGTATTTTTGTGAAACGCTACATAAGGAGAGGTGACCGAGTGGTCGAAGGTGCTCGCCTGGAAAGCGGGTGTGCCCTCACCAGGGTACCAAGGGTTCGAATCCCTTTCTCTCCGCCACTGTTACGTTTAAACTTTGAAATTCAGGTTTTTTTAAATTCTTAAATCGAAACGCACACTAAAAATTAGGTTATGAAAAAATTGATAACACTCCTCTCGTTAGCACTTGTTATGGCATTTGGTGCATTCTCAGCAGAAACATATGCTGAAGTAAAAGAAGTAGCCTCTGTAATGGAAGTTATGCAAGATGATGCTGCTTCAGTGGAAAACCAAAGCTTTACTCAAATTGTGAAAGATAAATTCATTGAGGGCGATTGGCGATTCATGAGTTTCGTATTAGTTTGTTTGATTTTGGGGCTAGCTGTAGCTATTGAGCGTATTATTACGTTAAACTTGGCAACTACTAACACAAAGAAACTAATCAATAAAGTAGAAACAGCTCTTAACGACGGTGGGGTACCTGCGGCACAAGAAGTTTGTAAGTCTACACGTGGTCCGGTAGCTTCTATTTTCCAACAAGGCTTAATGCGCTATTCAGAAGGTGTAGAAATGGTTGAGAAATCAATTATTGCATATGGTTCTGTGGAAATGGGACGCTTAGAAAGAGGTCTTGTATGGATTTCACTCTTCATTTCGTTAGCTCCTATGTTAGGTTTCATGGGTACGGTAATCGGTATGATTGGCGCCTTCGATGCTATTGAAGCAGCTGGTGATATTTCTCCTTCACTTGTGGCGAATGGTATTAAAGTAGCACTCCTTACTACAGTAGCCGGTTTGATCGTGGCAATTATCCTTCAATTATTCTACAACTACTGTGTATCTAAGGTTGATGGCATCGTAAATGAGATGGAAGATGCATCTATCACTTTAGTTGACTTGTTAGTAGCTTACAAAATGAAGAGTGGTTCTGCTGCCTAGTTTTTAGTAACCCAATTCATTTGTACACAGAAATTTGTATTAGAATAATTTAAAAAATAGTGTTATGGATTTAGAATCGTTCTTTTCAGGCACAGCCCTCTATATTGCCTACATTTTGATTATAGCTGGGGCTGCTGCGGCAATTTTAGGCCCTATTATAACTTCGCTTAGTAACCCTAAAAGCCTTTTGAAAACCCTAATTGGTATCGTGGTATTGGGGGTAGTATTTTTCATTGGCTATTCTTTATCAGGGAGTGAGGTTACGCCAAAATATATTGAGTATGGTGTTACCTCGGAATCTTCTTCTAAGCTAATAGGAGGAGTACTTTCAATGATGTACATCTTGCTAATTGTAGCTCTTATAAGTGCATTAGTAGGTTGGATTATGAAACTTGTCAAATAAAAACTATTAGAATTATGGCAAAAGGTAGAAATAGAATGAGTCAAGAAGTAAATGCAGGTTCAATGGCCGACATAGCCTTTTTGCTTCTAATATTTTTCTTGGTAACAACTACAATCGCTTCAGATAAGGGTATTAGTGTTTTACTTCCTCCTAAAAAAGAAAACCAGGATGAAGTGAAAATTAACCAACGCAACATTTTTAATATCCAAATTAATTCAAAAGACATGCTTCTTGTGGAAGAAGAGCCTGCAGAGTTGGAAAACTTAAAAGAAAAAGTACAGAAGTTTGTTATGAATAATGGAAAGGATGAAAAGTCTTCAGAAAGTCCGGAAAAAGCAGTAGTTTCATTAAAGACAGATAGAGGTACTAGTTATGAACGCTATATCGCTGTCGTAGATGAACTGAAGATTGCCTACAACGAGTTGAGAGCTCAATATTTAGGCATTTCGTTGGAAGAATATAATGCTTTAGATCCTAAAGACGAAGAGCAGAAGGACATGTTAGACAGATCACGAAAAGCAATTCCTTACCAAGTTTCTGATGCTGAACCTACCGATTTAAGTAGCTTAAAATAAATGAAATTATGGCAAAATTTAAGAAGAAAACAGGTACAAGTCAGGATATTCCCACTTCGGCATTGCCAGATATTATTTTCATGCTTCTCTTTTTCTTTATGGTAACTACTGTTCTTAGAGAAACTGAATTATTGGTGAAAAATGCATTACCTAATGCAACCCAGTTGCAGAAGCTAGAAAAAAAGTCTTTGGTAAGCTTTATCTATATAGGAGAACCCAAGGATACTGATAAGTATGGGAGCGAACCTCGTATTCAGGTAAATGACGTGCTAATTAAGCCCGATGAAATACCGATGTTCGTACTTCAAGAGAAGGATAAGCTTGATGAGGTAGAACGCGATAAAATTACCATGTCGTTAAAGGTAGATAGAGAAGCTAAAATGGGTATTATCTCAGATGTACGCCAACAGTTGCGCGAGGCAAATGCTTTGAAAGTTAACTACTCAAGTATTCAAGCCAGCGATACCAATTAAGATGAATAGATGTTCAAGTAATAAAAAGGAGAATATGTAAATATTCTCCTTTTTTGTTTTTTAGCCTTGTAATTGAGTCTTGATAAGAAAATTATGCTCTTTTAATAAGTTGTTGAAATAAAACTACTCGTGAAAGTAAAATTGGGT
>CAYMYI010000118.1:8638-11911 GCA_964394585.1 uncultured Roseobacteraceae bacterium | reverse complement strand
AAACTGCAGTATGTAAATCCCCAACAGACTCTAAAGGAGATAGAGCTAGTATTGGAGGATACCAACGACAAGAAAAAGAAAAAC
Source organism: uncultured Roseobacteraceae bacterium (assembly GCA_964394585.1). GTDB lineage: Bacteria > Bacteroidota > Bacteroidia > Cytophagales > Flammeovirgaceae > CAYUJH01. The sequence continues at coordinate 11,827 of CAYMYI010000118.1, read as the reverse complement.
AGTTCACAACGCATGAAATAGATATTTCCCAACCTACTGCTTTTTATCTCTTTTCAGATGGCTATCAGGATCAATTTGGAGGCGAAAAGAGGAGAAAGTTTACAAGTAAACAACTTTGCAATTTACTTCTTGAAATCCACGAAAAGCCTATGCATGAGCAAAAAGAGATCTTAGATAAAACTATTCAAGATTGGATGGCAGTAGGCGATGAGGAACAAATTGATGATATTTTGGTAATTGGGGTAAAAGTTTAAGCTCAAGTTCAATTGAGTAGCCAATCTGTTCAGTTCAGTTCACTTATTCTTCCCAATCGTCCGCATTACGTTAGCGCTCAAATGCGGACGATCGAGCACTGTAGCAATTGATGCTGTGTTTAAAAACAACCTAAGCTGTTACACAAATTGAAACATATACACTTTTTTTTGCAAATCGTTACACAACCCGTAACATTTCAAAATCTTTCACAATATCGTTTCATTTGTTGCCGTGAGGCTTGCATTGACTGCTAAACGAAACCCTGTACGGTTTACTTTCCTGAGCTGCATTTACCGCCTTCGCAATCGCATCCGTTTTAAAAAATGGGGATACCAAAAATGCTTTCTAGGTTGTACGGTAAGCACAATCCTGTATAAATAGTAGCCATCGTTTTTAGGATTGGGGTCTTCGGCTACACTGGCGTTATCAAGGAGGTCGGTTTGCGTGAGGCGATATCCCGCTTCTAAACTTAACCAAATATTGCCCCGCAACTGATAATTGAAACCTACTCCCAGCGGAATAACCCGCGAAGTCCCTTGCGCACGCCCACTTTCTTCGGTAAGAGTTCCAATAGGCTTTGTACTGTAGCGCATTAGCCCAATCCCCACAAACACATAGGGGTCAAAACCTCGGTAAATACTTTCAAAATAGTATTTGGGAAAAATGCGGTGGACAAGCGAAACGGAGGCTTCCCAATAGTTGCCTTTAAAGCCTGTACCGCCCCATAGTCCTTCGCCAGGAGTAGCTCTTAAACGAAACCATGCGCCTTCAGCACGAAAGGCTACAAAATGTGTAAGCTGATAGGCGATGCCAGCATTGAGTTGAGGATTGAGAAAACCGCCTTGACGCCCAACGTGGAAAGGTGCTGCAAGGTCGCCTGAGTAGATGCCCACTCCTACCCCGGTGTGCCACATGGTCCGCGAGAACTTGGGATGGGCGTATAAAGAAAAGTAGGGAATATCAAACGGAGGGAAAACACCTTTCTGCCCTTTCCCAACTATCGGAGCTAAAAAAAGAAGGCAGAAAAGTGCACTAACCAATCGCATTGTTATTTATTTAAGCGCTTCAAGTTCTGTGGTGAGTTCTTCGGCAGTAACTTGCTCCAAGCGAATCAGGATTTCAGTATCTGTACCGACTTCGCCACTACCTTTCGCAAAAAAGAGTTCTTTCCCATCGGTATGCAGCGCCACGGCTGTTACTTTAGTTCGGCTAGGCAGTTCTGCGGAAACAAACGACCCTTTATCGTACACGGTTCCTAGTACGCTGTGTTCGTCATCATACAATAAATAAACGCGAGAAATAGCGGCATCGAATCGTTCTTCAGCCGAAATTACGCTAATCGTAGTTGTTGCGTAAAACTCGTTGACCTCTATAGGATAGCCGCAACCAAACCACTCGTTGAAAGCATTATACGTAAGTTTATGATACCCCACGGTATCTTCTACAGCGACAGTTTCCAAGTTCCATTGTGCAGCTGCTACTAAGGCGGTATCCACGCTGTAAAGGTTCATGTAGGTAGAATCGGTCGGGGTATTGGCTTTTGGTACTTTTACTACAAAGGTCTTCCCCTCTACCAACTGCAAAGGGATGGAATCGGCAAATGTTGCTTTGAGCTTGAACACTCCACCGGTAGCTAATACAGTACCTTCGGGCGTGGTAGTGGTTATTTCATTCAGCACAAAATCTTTGTTGGTGTACATTTCGACAAGCTCAATTTTAACTGGGCAGGGGCCATCTCCGGTGAGGCCGCAAAGGGGAGTTCCGTCGGGCAATGCTAACACGCAAGGTGGCAGCACCACCTCGGCATTTCCTTCGGTCACAAGGGTATTCTCTTCGGCTTGGTCTATCTGAAACGTATCGGGCAAGAAGGTGGTCTCTTCAAAGAAATCCTCTATCGTTTCAAAATTCTGCGTTTGAATGGGCGCATAGTTGTAGGTATTGTCGCAGGCTTGTAATCCCACTAACGCCAGACCAAAAAGATAGCAAGCAATCTTTTTCATAAAATTTTATAGTTATATTAATGAAGGTTCATTGTTATGACGGATTGTTTGGGAAGAGTGCTGCAAATCGGTCGTTATGTTTCGGTTGCAAACGTATTTTCAGAAGTTGAACGGTCGCGATGCCTCGTATGCTTCGATTCTATCGTGCAGGCTGAGCAAGTAATCGATATCGTCGTATCCGTTCATTAAGCACATTTTTTTGTAAGGATTTATTTCAAAGGTAGTGTATTCGCCGCTTTCGAGGCGAAGAGTTTCGCTAGGCAAATCGACAGTGAGCCTGAATGCGTGATTATTTTCCACCTGTGCAAAAATATTTTGCAAGAACGATTCTTCTACTTGGATAGGCAAAATCCCGTTGTTTAAAGCATTCCCTTTAAAAATATCGGCGAAAAAACTTGAAACTACCACTCGGAAACCGTAATCGGCTAATGCCCAAGCGGCGTGTTCGCGGCTCGATCCACATCCAAAGTTTTTCCCTGCCACCAAAATTTCACCGGCAAACGTGGGATCATTCAAAATAAAATCGGGTTTTGGTGTACCGTCAGCATGGTAGCGCCAATCGCGAAACAAGTTTTCGCCGAAGCCCTCGCGCGTGGTGGCTTTTAAAAAACGTGCCGGAATAATCTGGTCAGTATCAATATTTTCCGTTGTAAGGGGTACTACCGTAGAGGTGAGTTGTTGTATAGTTTTCATCATTGGAAGGCTTAAGGTTGAGAAATAAACGATAAATCGTACTGGCGGATATCGGCAATGCGCCCTTCGATGGCGGCGGCGGCGGCCGTTAGCGGACTTGCCAAAAACGTACGAGCGCCCGGCCCTTGGCGTCCTTCAAAGTTGCGGTTCGAAGTCGATACGCAATACTTGCCTTTGGGTACTTTGTCTTCGTTCATGCCTAAACATGCCGAGCAGCCCGGCTCGCGCAATTCAAAGCCCG
>CAYMYI010000118.1:0-8628 GCA_964394585.1 uncultured Roseobacteraceae bacterium | reverse complement strand
CTTGGAAAATGCGGTCGAGGCCTTCGGCTTTGGCTTGTGCCGCCACTTGCCGCGAACCGGGCACAATCCACGCATTTACTTCTGTATTTTTGCGTTTCCCTTTTACGAACGAAGCCACAAGGCGTAAATCTTCGATGCGCGAGTTCGTACAACTGCCAATAAACACGTAGTCAATCGGTTTGCCCAAAAGCGATTCTCCCGAGCGCACATCCATATAAGCTAACGATTTCTGGTACGATGCTGATTGCGTTTCTTCCTTAGGGATTGCCTGAGAGATACCCATTCCCATACCGGGGTTGGTGCCATAGGTAATCATCGGTTCGATATCAGCCGCATTGAGGTGCAGTTCTGCATCGAACGAAGCCCCTTCGTCGGTGTGCAGCGTTTGCCAGTAATCCATAGCATTATCCCATTCGCTGCCTGTAGGAGCAAACTTTCTGTTTTTCAAATAATCGAAGGTGGTTTGGTCCGGGGCGATTAATCCTCCCCGAGCCCCCATTTCGATACTCATATTGCAGACAGTCATCCGCCCTTCCATGGAAAGGGCTTCAAACGCCTCGCCGGCGTACTCTACAAAATAGCCTGTTCCCCCGGAAGCCGTGGTTTTTGAAATGATGTATAAAATGAGGTCTTTGGCGAGTACACCTTCTTTGAGAGTTCCCTCAACTCGGATGCGCATCGTTTTCGGCTTGTGCTGCAGCAGGCATTGCGTTGCCATGACTTGTTCTACTTGGCTCGTACCAATCCCAAAGGCAATTGTTCCAAAAGCGCCGTGCGTAGAAGTATGGCTATCCCCACAAACGATGGTCATCCCCGGTAGGGTAAGCCCTAATTCTGGCCCCATTACGTGTACAATCCCCTGGAACGGGTGCCCTAACCCATAAAGCTCCACTCCAAACTCTTCGCAGTTTTGAGTCAGTTTTTCCACCTGAAACCGCGATAACGCTTCTTGAATGGGTAAGTGCTGGTTTTTAGTAGGTACGTTATGGTCGGCAGTGGCACGGGTTTTCTGCGGGCGAAAGACCGGCAAGTTTCGTTTGCGTAGCCCATCGAACGCCTGTGGGCTTGTTACCTCGTGAATTAAATGCGTGTTTATATACAATACATCGGGGTAGCCCTCTTGCTGATGCACTACATGAGCATCCCAAATTTTATCGAAGAGTGTTTTTGGTTCCATAAGCAAAAAAGAAAGTTTGTTTACTTCGTTCTAAAAATAAATTTGGAGTCAAACCCTACGAAGGTCAAAAAATATTTTTTCAAACTAGTTTTCTCAAAAAGATTTCATGCCGTATAAGGAGGCTTAAAATAGAACGTTCCCCCCAATTTCTCAAAATTTTGTTAGGAAAGCCCTCGTAAAAGGAGTTCGCCTCAAAAAACATTTACTTTAGCAGAGGCGTTAACTTTGCAACTTTATGAAAAGACAGGTAACCAACCTGATTTCTCCATTTTTTATTTCATTATTTAGACTGCCATGTTAATTAAGCCAGGAAAATTGCTTGCTACTCTCGACTCCCCTGCCGATTTGCGTAACCTCTCTGCTTCAGAGCTTCACACGGTTTGTACAGAGTTACGCCAATTTATTATAGATAACGTATCTGTGTTTGGTGGGCATTTTGGTGCGAGTTTAGGAGTAGTAGAAATGACCGTTGCCCTGCACTATGTGTTCAACACCCCTGACGACAAACTCGTGTGGGATGTGGGCCATCAAGCATATGGGCATAAAATTTTAACTGGCAGACGCGATGTATTTCATACAAACCGTGTAAAAGATGGGATTTCCGGGTTTCCGCGCCGAGCTGAAAGCGAATACGATACTTTTGGTGTGGGCCACTCTTCCACTTCCATTTCGGCTGCGTTGGGCATGGCTGTTGCCTCCAAGCAATTGGGCAACCACGACCGCCAGCACGTTGCTATTATTGGCGATGGTGCCATGACCGGCGGCATTGCCTTTGAAGGCATGAACCACGCCGGTGCTGCCGATAGCAATCTGCTCATTATTCTAAATGACAATTGCATGTCGATTGATCCAAACGTAGGAGCTTTAAAAGACTATTTAACCGATATTACCACCTCAGGCTTTTATAATAAAATGAAAGACGATGTGTGGCAGATGTTGGGTAAGTTCAAAACCCTAGGATTGGGGCCTTCTGCACAACAGATGATTTCCTCTATCGACCATTCGATTAAATCATTACTACTGAAACAAAGTAACTTGTTTGAAGCGCTCAACCTCCGCTATTTTGGCCCTGTGGATGGACACGACATCAACCATATGGTGCATGTATTAGAAGATTTGAAAAAAATTCAAGGCCCCAAAATTCTGCACTGCATCACTACGAAGGGTAAAGGTTTTGCCCCTGCCGAAAAAGATCAAACTAAATGGCATGCCCCCGGAAAGTTCGATAAAATCACCGGTGAAGTACAGAAGAAAATATATGCAACCCCTCAACCGCCAAAATATCAGCAAGTTTTCGGGGAAACCATTATCGAGCTTGCCGAGCAAAATGAAAAAATTGTTGGAATTACCCCTGCCATGCCTTCAGGTTCTTCCTTAAACTTAATGATGAAGGCAATGCCAGAGCGCGCCTTCGATGTGGGAATTGCCGAACAACATGCCGTAACTTTTTCGGCGGGGCTTGCTACGCAAGGGATGGTTCCTTTCTGCAATATCTACTCTACCTTTATGCAGCGCGCCTACGATCAGGTAATTCACGACGTCTGCATTCAGAACTTGCCGGTCATTTTCTGTTTGGATCGTGCCGGTTTTGCAGGAGCCGATGGTGCCACACACCATGGCGCTTACGACCTTGCCTACATGCGCGCACTACCCAATATGGTAGTTTCTGCCCCTATGAACGAAGAAGAACTTCGCAACTTGATGTATACTGCCCAACTTCAGAAAGAGGGTGCCTTTACCATTCGGTATCCACGTGGGCAAGGCGTTATGCCTAATTGGAGACGCCCTATGAAAGCTATTGAGATAGGGAAAGGCAGAAAAATACAGGATGGGGAAAAAGTGGCAATCTTAACCATAGGGCATATAGGCAACTATGCGGTAGAAGCCTGCGAACTTCTTGCTAAAGAAGATATGCACCCTGCCCATTACGACATGCGCTTTGTAAAACCATTAGATGGCGCATTACTACACGAAGTATTCCAAAATTATGAGCATGTAATCACTGTGGAAGATGGCTGCCTGATGGGTGGTTTTGGTAGTGCCGTTCTCGAGTGGATGGTCGACCACGGATATCATATCCCAGTCCAACGATTAGGAATCCCAGACCAGGTATTTGAACATGGCACGCAACCTGAATTATATAAAGATGCCGGTTATTCGGTAGAAGATATTGTGAAAGCCGCCAAACAAAAGATGAAAATTCCTCAAATAGCGTAAGATACCTTCATAAATCTATAACTACCTAAAAAGAAAAAGCCCCCTTTCTGATGAATGAGGGACTTTTTTTGTTGGGCTTGTAAGCTCTCTTAGAAACTTGTCTCGGGGTTGGGTGTTTCGTTAGGCTGACTTCTATCTAAGTTCACATGCAATGTAAATCGAAGTGTATCTTCTAATGGATTTTGTCGATTTCGGGCTAGTAAGTAAGCAAAATCAAGCCCAAATACCTGATAGCGCAACCCAGCACCTACCGTAAAATACTGTCGAAAGCCCTTGTCTTCATGCTCGTGGAAATAGCCCCCGCGTAGGGCAAATAAATCATTATACCAGTATTCCACTCCTACGGAATACATGATTTCTTGCAATTCTTCGCTAAAACCATCAGGAGCATCGGTAAATGACCCAAACATCCCGGAAAACAAACCTCTATCCGTCGATTTTCCCGCAATGATATTGCCTGCGCTATCCAGTGCGGGTGGAGTGGGTACTAAAAGCTTATTTAAGTCAAAAGCGAGGGTTACTTTATTGAAGGCATCGAAATCGGTTGTAAGAGCGGTTCCTAAACGCAAGTTAGTTGGAATAAAATCTTGTTGATTATCATCGGAATATGTAATCTTAAAACCAATGTTCGATAGATTGGCAGCTAAAGCAAACTCCGCCGTATATGCGCCTAGACTCACATTTGGGTTAACAAAATAGGCAGAAAGATCTACTGCAGCCGTATTGCCAGGGCGAGTATCATTGCTATTGGGTCCTGTGGTGATGTTGCCCGCCAAGTTTGAGTGAATGAACCGTCCGGTTCCTGCAATGCTGAAACGTTGCGAAAGTTTCATGGCAAAAGTGGCATCGATTGAGTATTCGCGCGGATTAAATTCTGCGATAATGTTTCGATTAGCATCGGTAAAGTCGATGCTTCCTAGGTCGAAATACCGCATGGAAATCCCCACTGCTTGGTTTTTATTTAATTTTTTGTACAACGAAAGATAGGTGATTGACATATCGCCTACGATTTTTTGCAACCACGGAGTAAATGATAATGAACCTCCGATGGACTTATCGAGAAAGGCTAGTTTAGCCGGATTCCAATAGGAGGCGTTGGCATCGGGGGAAATCGCTACACCTACATCGCCCATACCGGCACTGCGGGCATCGGGTGCAATAGAAAGGAAAGGCACGGCAGTAATGATGGGCCTACCGCCTTGATTTTGTCCTTGAATTTGTGTGGAAGGAGTTTGTTGTGCCATCGCACCTATACTCGCTAAAAGGAATACACAGGTAGTTTTCCAAGTCTTTAAAAACATTGTTTTTTTACTTTTTTGTTAGAATTCTGTTGCGAAAAAGTAGAAGTCAAAACAGATTAGAACGCAGCACAGGCTCAAGTATCATTTAACTAGTAACGCAAAAGAACGTGTGTAACCATTAATGGGGGTAAACAACGACAAACTATTCTGGACTAATATGTTTCTGTTCTTACTTGCGTAAAAGTGCTATCATAAAGGCGGGATTAAAGTTTCAGTGCAAATATATAACAAATCCTAAATTTAATATCACCCGCAATTAGGGTTAAATGCGTTGCAAGTTAGCGCACAAGCAACACTTTCCCGTGTTGAGTGAGGGTTTCGCCAGTAGCCGGATACGTAATTTGAAATACATAGGGATAGAGGGTAGGAGCTCCTTGCTCGGTGGAAAACGCTTCCGTTTGCCACTCTGCCACTGAAACTACCGAAGGACTGTTCAAAAACTGCTGTTCTTTTTCAATGATTCGCTTACCCGAAGTGTCGAATAAGGTAAATACAACGTTGAGCGGCTCGCCCGGTTTGTTGTGGCTAAACCCAAACGATACTGGCTCGCCTCGGCTCGGGCTTGGATAGGCAAATGCCTCAGTTACAGTGAAGGCATCGCTGTTAGTTACGATAAAAGAGAGTGTTACTTCTGCTAGGTTATGATGCGTATCCCAAGCTTGGACTGTAAGGCTGTGCTTTCCTGGAGGTAAATTACGAAGTGGGAAAGCTACAGTTCCTCGGGTGAAATTATCTCGTTCCGTGCTATAAAAAGTTGATAAGTCCCATGTAGTGGTCGCATTGAGAGTAGCAGTAAGCGTATTGCCTAATCCATTATTCAAAATATTGATCCCTTGGGCATCTTCTACATCGACTAAAAGGGTGGTATTCGGGGTAACGAGTCCTCCATTTACAAAAGATCGGTCTGCCAAAAATGCTGATAATATCGGGGGGGTATCGTCGGGAGTTACCCCCGAAGTAGAGCCTCCAATTTGTACCGACTGAGACGCTCCTCCCGCATCGCGAAATTGATTATCGTGATACGCATATAGGCTGATTTTCCCATCACCTAAAGTGTAATCTATATTTTTAGGTATTACAAACTGCACTTCAAACGTGCCATCGGTTACAGTAACCTCACCCTGAAACAGTTTCCGTTCGCGCGTATCGTATTCCATGATAGTGTTAGGGCCGTCATCGCCTAAAGTTCGTGCCGTAGTGAACTTATCAAATACTACTACCTCCGCAACACCTTGGAAATCGGAAGATCGGTTTCCATTTTTGGTGATTTCTCCTCGAAGCGTTACCGTTTCTAAAGCGCGAAGCGGCGAGAGTGTCTCGGTAATCGTTTCACCATTTACATGGGTAATTTGAGCCGATTCTTGGGGATAAGCCAACTGCATAGAAGGATCTCCTAATAAGGTGAAATTACGATTTATCACTCCGCTTAAGCTATTATTTTTAGTGATACGATGGACATCGCCTAAGCGCGGCATCTTTCCATCAATCGGTGTGAAAACAGCTTCGTAAAAGGCTTTATTTACTGTGAAATTTGTATTTGAAAATACGGGGCGCGTCGTAGTGAGCAGGGCTATGGCTCCTCCATTTTCGTGTAAAATAGCAAATTCGGCACCAGAGGTTTGGGTGGGGTCTTCGTGCCTACCAAATTCGCAGGTGGCAGTTACCAATAGCGGCAAGCGAACCGAGTTTTCCCACGATAAAATCTGTGGGTTATCCAAGATACCCTCAGACGCCCAGCCAGTTTCTGCACCATGCCCGCTGTAATTAATAATCAGCGTACCTTGCTCAACGAGTTGATTGATACGCTCTTTCAATGCAAACGATTTTTTCCCAAAAGGAGTCGTTTCTTGTGGAAACGCATCGACAAACAGCCGCTCTACATTAAAATCGAAGTGGTTCGTTTCGATAAATTCCCCCAGTTGATCAGCTTGTGCTTGGTGGATGTTAAAATCGCCATCGTCGGCAACAAGCGCTACACGATGCCGCCAATTCCCTAAGCTTTCACGGCTTGTCTGGTAGCGGATTAGCTTATTTACCACACCTTCTGCTTCGGCAAGCGAAGTGATGGGCAAACGCCCAATGCCTAGCTCCAAATCGTGGTCGTTGCTACTGAACGATTCTTCCCACAGTCCTTCGCGTTCTTCCATAAAGCCAAAGTAATCGTCGGAAGAATAGCTATAAATAGGATGTAGCGATTGTACCGACTCATAAATAGGTACGTAGTTCGTATTGTTGGCGAGGCGGTCTTTGTAGTCGAAAGAACCATCTCCAAATAACAAAACGTAGCGAAATCGCTCGGAATCTTTCAGGTATAAACTGCGGATAAAATCGCGTAATGCAGTAATATCGGGTTTCCCCGAGGAAAATTCATTATAAATTGCCTCGGTAGTAGCAACACGGCTGCGAATGCCGTCTTCTGTTTCTCGAAATGTAGCCAAGCGATCCGCTTGTGACACAAATGCCTTTGGCGTGATAATCAGCAATTCTGGCGTTTCCCATGCATGCAGGTTTTGGTTTTCAGTTGCGGTGATGGCAACCGGTGCTAGCGCATCTTGATGATTGAATAGCCAGTATGTGCCATGGTTACTGCCTACAAAACGAGCATTAGTAGCGAAGGCAACTGGTAACTGTATAGGAGTAGAAGGATTTGATACATCCCACACCTTATCGTTAGTGGCTACATTTTCCACTTCAAAAGCTACAGGCTCAGGCATTGGATGGGCATATCGGAAAGCTTGCTGCTTGGCGTACTTACCTAATTTTCTTGAGAAATTCAGTGTAAAGAAGTCGAGGTAGGCATTTGCGTTAGACCCTTGTTGATCGTACTGAATGGTTAAGGTAAGTTCCGAAACACTTGGCAGGTTTTGAATTTCAAAAAATGCTTGCTGGTGGTTTCCTTTGATGCCGTAGGTAGTAGGCGGAACTGCGTTAAACTCGGTAATACCCACTTGTTGCTCATTGAGTTCCCAAAGGAAACGAGTCTCTACAGGGGCTTGAGAGACTACCTCTCCCAATATTTTGACAGAAGCATTTGCTATGTGCCCATCCGCATTGAACGTAAACGCTTGTGTATTTTCAAAGTTGAACACCTCTCCATACCAACGCCTGCCAGAGTTTAGTAAATTAGTTTGTTCTTCTTCGTGGTGGATTAGTTCTGTGTACGTTTCTATGGTTTTAGATGGGGCACCGGGAGGCTCAGTTTCTGTAATCCGTTTTCCTTCGGTTGCTCCTAACTTTAAAAAATAATAGTTGCTTGTAGCATACAAATGAGTTTCTTGGCGCCACATGCCAAAGGCCGTATCGTAATAGACTTTATTGGGTCCTTGCCCATAAAATAATAGGTAATCGTTAGGATCGAACCTACCATCGGAGGCACCTTCTATCCAAATACCAATTTCTTGCAGCCCTCCGGTTCGGGGGGCATGGTTCGGCTGTGGTAGCATACCACCACCATCGCCAAAAAGTTGCAGGTGCGCCGGGTCAATCTCTGAAAGCGAAATGCCAGCATTGGCTAAATCAGTTCCTGTGATTCGATACACTCCTTCTTCGTGTACTTCTATTTTGAGCAATTGCCCTGAACGGAGAGGACTTTCCGAGGGAAATACTTGCGCTTGTGCATGCGCAGTTAGGCAAATGCCCAACAAAAAAAAGGCTTTGCGTAGCAGTGAGGCGTACATCATTTCGATAGTGGTGAAAGGTTGATTTGTTGTTGGCTGTAAAACAAACGCACGAAAGGTAGCCGAAAGTTTCTAAGCGTTTACATGCCCACCTCTGAATAAAACTTGATGCGCATCAGGCGGATATCTTCTTCGGAAAAATCATCTTCGCCGAGTTCGTCGAGTGCGTCTTCTACGCTATCCGATTCCGCATTCATAAAGTAGTTGTAGATTTCATCTTGCCGATCTTCGTCGATGAGCTGGTCGAGGTAATATT
>CAYMYI010000117.1:0-12032 GCA_964394585.1 uncultured Roseobacteraceae bacterium | reverse complement strand
TAGAATTTTTGCGAGTAGGCAAAACATGGGTTAGGTTTAAGGTAGGTATTGTTGCCCTTTTCTAATCTTTGATAGCATACCATGACAAATAAGAAGAAAATCATTAACGACCCGGTCTATGGGTTTATAAAAATCCGCTCTGAACTGATTTATGAGTTGATTCAGCATCCGTTTTTCCAGCGGTTGCGCCGCATTAAACAGTTAGGTCTTACCGATTTTGTGTATCCCGGCGCCTTGCATACGCGCTTTCACCATGCGTTGGGGGCAATGCATTTGATGGATACCACCCTCACTACCCTAAAAACCAAAGGGCATAAAATCTCTAAGAAAGAATTTGAAGCTGCCTTGGTTGCCATTTTATTGCACGATGTAGGGCACGGCCCTTTTTCGCATGCCCTTGAGTTCAGCATTCTGAAGGGGGTGCCTCACGAGCAGCTTTCGCACTTAATTATGGAGTACCTCAATGAGCAACTCGATGGGCAACTAAAGTTGGCGATTAAGATGTTCACCAACCGCTACAAGCGCAAGTTTTTCCACCAATTGGTTTCGAGCCAACTCGATATGGATCGGCTCGATTACCTTCAGCGCGATTGCTTTTTTACCGGAGTGATTGAGGGAAAAATTGGGCTCGATCGCATCATCCGCATGTTAGATGTGAGCAACGACGACCAGATTGTCGTAGAAGAAAAAGGCATTTACAGCATTGAAAACTTTCTAAATGCCCGCAGGCTGATGTATTGGCAGGTATATCTACACAAAACTACCGTGAGCACTGAGCAAATGCTGACCCAGCTAATCCGCCGAGCACGCGATTTGGTACGCAGTGGTGAGCCGGTTACAGCAACTCCAGCGCTGAATATTTTCTTACAAGAAGAGGTAACGCTTGAAAAGTTTCGGGAAGATACCCGTTATTTAGAGCACTTTGCTTCTCTCGACGACTACGACATTTGGGGCAGCCTCAAATTTTGGGCAGCGCATCCCGATCCGGTGCTATCTAAACTAAGCAACATGCTGATGCACCGGAAGCTTTTCCGAGTAGAGTTTAGCAGCGAGCCTTTCCCCAAGCATTTGGTACACGAACGCACCGAACAGATTCAACGCCACATGGGGATTTCCGCACAACAAGCCGCCTACTTTTGTACTACCGGAAACATCACCAATGCTGGGTATATGTCGGGGAAAGAGAAGATTTTAGTGAAAACCAAACAACACGGTTTAATTGATATTGCAAAGGCTTCGGACTTACCCAATATTGAAGCGCTTCGGAAAATTGTCAAAAAATTCTATTTGTGCAGCCCTAAACTTATAAATTTGTCAGAATAAACGTAGTTGTCTTCTCGGGCAGGCATTGGCATGCACAAACAGCAAGGGGAAACGAGTGCTGCGTTCACATTAAAGAACACGTGTTAGGGATATTCCATGGAATTTACGGTACAAGAAATAGCCCAGTTGCTTGGAGGAAAAGTAATCGGGGATGCTACTGCTAAAGTACACACAGTAGCGAAAATACAAGAGGCAACGCCAGGAACCATTGCTTTTTTGGCTAATCTGAAATACGAAAATTACCTCTACAGCACCCAAGCAAGTGCTGTGTTGGTCAGTGAAGGGTTTACCCCAAAGCAACCTTTAGAAACTACCGCACTAATTGTTGTAAAAGATGCGTACGTAGCATTTAGTACTTTGCTCGAAGAGTACCAACGTTTGATGAGCCTACAGAAAGTAGGAGTAGAGCAACCGAGCTTCCGAAGCGAATCGGCACAGATTGGCGATCGGCCCTACATTGGGGCATTTGCCTACATTGGGCACAATGTCCGGATTGGCAACCATTGCAAAATTTACCCCCACGTGTACATAGGCGATAACGTAACCATTGGCGATCATACGGTGCTATACCCCGGCGTAAAAATTTATGCCGATAGTCAAGTAGGAAGTTACTGCACTATCCATGCAGGTGCTGTGATTGGTAGCGATGGGTTTGGCTTTGCCCCTCAAGAAGATGGCACATACAAAACCATTCCACAAGTAGGAAACGTAGTGATAGAAGACCACGTAGATATTGGCGCAAATACTACAATCGACTGCGCCACAATGGGCTCTACTTTGCTGAAATCGGGTGTAAAAATTGATAACCTCGTTCAGATAGCCCATAACGTTACCGTGAAAGAGAACACCGTAATAGCCTCTCAAACCGGCATTTCAGGGTCAGCCACGCTGGGCAAGAACAATGTGCTGGCAGGGCAGGTCGGCATTGTGGGGCATATCGAACTACCCGATTTCACTACAATTGGCGCGCAATCGGGCATCATGACTCCTCCAAAGGAAAATGGCAAAATCTTACTCGGTTCGCCTGCTTTGGAACATAAAGACCAGCTACGAAGTTTAGCCTTATTCCGTAGGCTTCCCGATTTTAAAAAACGAATTGAAAAGCTCGAAGAAGCCTTTCTAGCTTTACAGAATCAAAAATAAATTCATTTCCTCAGATACAGCCTTCATACGAAAATGAGAGAAACCCAACAAACTATTAAAGCACCCGTGAGTGTAGCAGGGGTAGGGATTCATACCGGTGCCAACGCCACCATGACCTTCAAACCCGCCAAGCCTAACCACGGAATCAAATTTTGCCGAACCGACTTAGAAGGGCAGCCCATTGTAGATGCCGATGTGGATAACGTAGTAGATTTATCGCGAGGTACTACCATCGAGCAGAACGGCGCACGGGTCAATACCGTAGAACATACCTTGGCAGCATTAGTAGGCTTAGAAATCGATAATGTGCTCATCGAATTGGATGGCCCTGAGCCGCCCATTATGGATGGTAGCTCTATTGAGTTTGTAAAAGCGCTCCGCTCTGTAGGTTTTGAAGACCAAGGTGTACGCCGAAACTTCTTCGAAATTTCGGAAAGCGTTTTTTATAAAGAAGAAGACCGCGAAGTGGAAATTGTAGGCTTGCCTCTGAAAGAAGACTACCGCCTGACGGTAATGGTCGATTACAATTCGCCCGTATTAGGAAGCCAATACGCCAGCCTTAACAACATCAGCGAGTTCCCCGAAGAGTTTGCGGCATCTCGCACTTTTTGCTTTTTGCACGAGATTGAGTATCTGAGAAAAAACAACCTGATTAAAGGAGGAAACTTCAATAATGCCATTGTGGTAGTCGATAAAGTGATGAGCCAAGAAGAACTCGACGACTTGGCACACCTGTTTGATTTACCCCGTGTAGAAGTAAAGAAAGAGGGCATTTTGAATAATGTAGAACTGCGCCATTCCAACGAGCCGGCTCGCCATAAACTCCTCGATTTAGTCGGCGATTTGGCGCTAGTAGGCAGGCCAATTAAAGGGCAGATTATCGCAGCGCGCCCGGGGCACAAGGCAAACATCGGCTTTGCCAAAAATTTGAAACGCCTTATTCAAAAAATAGAGCGTAGCGAGGCAATCCCCGAATACGACCCCAAAGCACCAGCCGTGCTCGATGTGAACCAAATAGGGCAGGTATTACCCCACGAGTACCCTTTCCGCTTGGTCGATAAAATCATCCAACTCGACGATACCACCGTAACCGGTATCAAAAATGTAACGATTAACGAACAGTTCTTCCAAGGACATTTCCCGGGAAACCCTGTAATGCCTGGCGTATTGCAAGTGGAAGCTATGGCACAAACCGGTGGCATTCTGTTGCTCAATACGGTGGATAAACCCGAAAATTATTGGACGTATTTTGTAGGAATTGATAATTGCCGTTTCAAACGGATGGTAACCCCGGGCGATACCCTTATTTTCAAATGCGAGCTTTTGGCACCAATCCGCCGAGGAATTGCCAAAATGAAAGCCCGTGCTTATTGCGGCGGTAAGCTAGTAAGTGAAGCAAATATTTCGGCGAGTTTAGTTAAAAAAGATTTAGACGCATGAGCAGCAACATCCACTCTCTCACGAATATCCACCCCGAAGCTGAAATTGGCGAAGGGTGTACTATAGAGCCGTTCACAACTATCCAGAAGAATGTAGTCATTGGAGAAGGCACGTGGATTGGCCCTAACGTTACCATTATGGAAGGAACTCGCATTGGGAAAAACTGTAAGGTGTATCCGGGAGCAGTAATTTCTGGCGAACCCCAAGACTTGAAATACAAAGGCGAGCCTACTCAAACGTTTATTGGCGATAATACCGTGATCCGCGAATGCGTAACCATTAGCCGAGGCACATCCGATAAGCTGAAAACGGTAATTGGTTCTAATTGCCTTTTGATGGCATATGTCCACATAGCTCACGATTGTTTCGTGGGCGACCACTGCATCCTTTCCAACGCAGTACAGGTAGCAGGGCATGTTGAAATTTCTGATTATGCCATTGTAGGAGGTACTACGGCCATTCATCAGTTTTCTAAAATTGGGCAGCATTCCATTATTTCTGGCGGTTCGTTAGTGCGTAAAGATGTCCCCCCTTTTGTAAAAGCAGCACGCGAACCATTGAGCTATTGCGGCATCAACCTGATCGGGTTGAAGCGCAGAGGGTTTACCCAACAACAAATTAATGCTATCCAAGAGGTGTACCGGAATGTGTACATGAGAGGCTACAACAACACTGAAGCGCTTAAAAGCATTGAAACCGAAATTCCGCAAAGCCCCGAACGCGATGATATCCTCAACTTCATCAAGAATTCGGAGCGTGGCATCATGAAGGGGTATCAATAATTCTATACGTAGCTCGTGCAAATTCAGCTTACCGACATCGGCAAAAAATTTGGGAAAAGTTGGCTTTTTCGCCATCTAAACTATTCCTTTTCAGCAGGAAAACGATATGCCATTACCGGATACAACGGCAGTGGGAAAACCACCTTGCTGAAGTTGATTGCTGCGGCAATCCCTGCGAACGAGGGCTACATTGCCTACACTCACCGAGGGGAAGAGGTTGTGCCTGAACACGTTTATCGGCATATAGCATGGACCGGCCCCTACACTGGGCTACCCGGAGAAATGACCCTTGCCGAAGCATACAGGTTTTATCATAAATTTAAGCCTATTTCGGTGGCGCTGCCTGAGTTCTTACAACGCATTCAACTAAAAGAAGCAGCGCATAGGCCTATCAAAGATTTTTCTTCTGGGATGCAACAAAAGTTGCAACTCGCCCTTGCACTTTTTTCAAAAGGAAGTTTGGTTTTGCTCGATGAGCCCACCGCCAATTTTGATAAACACAATACTGCATGGTTTGAAACGGAAATTCAGCAGCTTGCTTTGCAGAAAACCGTGCTAATCAGCTCGAACCAAGCACATGAAATAGCTCTTTGCCACGAAGTTCTGGCATTAGAACAATGGAAGCCCGCTTGAAAAAGAGATGGCTGTAAAAGGCAACTTCTACCACAGTAGCTAAGTCAGACTGCTCACGGAAGATACTCTTAGCATTTGAAGCCAATAACTAAAATATCATCGGTTTGTGTCTGATCTTTTTTCCATTCATAAAGTTTTTGCTCCAGTGTCATTTCTTGAGTACTCAAATTTTCTTGGCTGATTGAAGCTAACAGTTCCCTGAAGTTTTTTCTCATAAACTTACTGTTTTTACTTCCGCCAAACTGGTCTTGATACCCATCAGAATATATGTAGTAGGTAGCATTTGCCTGTATGGGCATTACGTGTTTCTGAAACTTCTTTTTCTTCGCACCTCTCCGTCGCCCTCCAATAGAGATCATATCGCCCTTGATAAGGGTTAAGTTTTGTTGATCATCTACAATTACCAAAGGGTTTGTTGCCCCGGCGAACGAAATTTCACCTTTACTTTTATCGATTACACAGAGCGCTATGTCCATTCCATCTTTATTATCAGAGCTCCCTTGCTTTAATACCCGGTTGATGCCTTCGTGTAATTTTTCCAAAATGATATCAGGCTCCATAATAGAGTCCCTCTGTACAATTTGTGTAAGCAACGCTTCCCCTACAAGCGACATAAATGCTCCGGGTACCCCATGGCCTGTGCAGTCGATTGCGGCAATAATACTTTTTCCTTTTTGGTGTAGAAACCAATAGAAGTCTCCAGAAACGATATCTTTCGGGATAAATAAGATAAAATGCTCTGATAAATGCTCGGCAATTTCCTCCCTTTTAGGCAACATAGCCTCTTGAATTCTTTGGGCATACCGTATACTGGCAGTGATATTTTGGTTACTCTTCTCAATAGTTTCTTTTTGCTGAGTAATTTCGGCAGTACGAAGTTTAATGATATTCTCAAGGTTTTCGTAGGCTAGCGCATTAGCAATTGAAATTGCCACCTGAGAAGAAAGAATCTCAATGATTTCTGTTCGTGAGGGTTTGAATACGTCAGTGGCTAGGTTATTTTCCAAATACAGGATGCTGTTGATGGTTCCTTTGTAAGCCAGGGGAACACATAACACAGATTGTGGCTGATACTCTTGTATATAGAGGTCTGAAGCAAAGCGTTCGTCTTCTATGGCATTTGCAACTACTACTGGCTGTTTGGTGCGAATTACATAGTTGATTATGTTTTCAGAAATACAAGCATTGGGCGTATTCCCCGTAAGATCAGTAAGGGGGGTTGCTTGCATCACTTCAATATTGGGATTGTCAATGGCACCGCTGGCTTGTAGTTGCCAGTGGGCATCCTCTTCACTCTTCATGATAAGGAACCCTTTTTGTGCACCTGCATTTTCAATAACAAGCCTAAGAATTTTGTCTAATAGTTTGGGTAGAACAACCTCCTCCGATAAGATTTGTGTTGACTTAACAATGGTGTCGATATCAGTAGACCGAGTAGTAGAGTTGCTGATAGTTTTACTGTAACTTATGGTGGAGGTAACGGTAGGTTCTACTGAATGTTCCTTTTGCTCTT
Source organism: uncultured Roseobacteraceae bacterium (assembly GCA_964394585.1). Taxonomy (GTDB): domain Bacteria; phylum Bacteroidota; class Bacteroidia; order Cytophagales; family Flammeovirgaceae; genus CAYUJH01. The sequence continues at coordinate 5,198 of CAYMYI010000117.1, read as the reverse complement.
CTTGGCTGATTTCTTTTGAATAACCCCACTTTTTGTAATAGCGTATTGCCAAACTTTCGTGTAGCTCGATATCCTTATCCCTTTGCGATTGTTGGAACAGATTAGATTCCAACTCATGAATAATTCCGGAAAGATGTAAAAAACCGTTATTTGTAGCGGCTTCCCTAGCCTGAGCGTATGTAGCTAACGCCTTCCACGGCTGCCCTGATAAGTGTAATAAGCCAGCTTCCAGAATGAGGCGTTTGCATGTAAAATTAAACTTGTTGTGCTTTTCATAGCTCTTAAGCTTTTTATGAGCCTTTTTGAGCTTTTTGAGTTCGGCTGTGCTGAATTGTTGAATGGCACTGCCCAATGCAATTAGCCCTGCGTAAAAATAGTGCTCTGCTCCATGTAGCATTCCTGAGCTAGCCTCTAGTAACGATGCAGAATGTTCCACATATTGATTTGCCTCCTCAAAATTTCGGGTAAGGTAGAGAACTAACATTTTATTTAGGAAGTAGTAATGGGCAAAGTGCTGCGATACGTACGACTTAACTTCATTTCTATAAGCAGACTCATCAAAGATCCCTTCTTCCGAAAAAGCATCCAAACTATTGGTTTTTCCCTGCAACGCTCTACAAGCTTGTTGAATCGCCAGGATGGTTCCAATATTTTCCTTATTTCCTTTTTGCTGATTTAATAGCACTAAATACTCTGAGGCTTGCTTTTCGATTTCGTTTAAGGGCTTCCCCCTCATCATTTGGTGTTGTAATATGCCACAGCAAGCACAGCCCACATGAAAAATATCTCCGGTTTCTAAGCCATATTCATAGGCAAGTTGGAAATAGTCTTCGGCTTCAGTAAGCGGATTGAGCCAAGAGTGGGCAAAATAGGCATATACAAAGTGTACCTCACTCTTCTGCTTTAAGTTATTGTATTTTGCGTTTAGGTTTCTGGCGAGTGTACCGAACTCGTTCCCCGCTTTTCTATCTCCTAAAATTCCACCGAGAAAAATCCCTCCAAAAACCAAATACCCTATGGCGCTTTCGGAAGTATTGCCATGTTTTAAGCACATGTTAACCATCGTCATGGAGTTGGCAACCGCTAACTCTGGCTGTATTTGGAACGCAGATTTGAGAATAGCGGCGAGTAACCGTAAGGGTGTTTGCACAGCTGCCTCTGATGCTTCGGGTAGGGTTAAAATGGACTCCATACTTCGCCCTCCTATCTTTGCTCTGGTGCTAATCATTTGGGCAATTAAAGCCGGTTTGCTGGCTTTTAGGGGCAGAGAGACATTAAATGCTGACTTCAGCACGGTTCTTCCGAGGTTATAGGCTGTTTTGAACTCTCCTATGTTGGTATAGAAGTGAATCGCTTTTTCGTAAGCGGCGGCTTTCTCTTCTAAATCCATCGTACTTTTAAGGATAGCCTGAAAAAGCTCTTTTGCGTCGTCAATATCGCCACATAGCGAAAGCGCCTCAGCTTTTTCTAACTGAAGTTTGACGATCATGCCTCTTTTCTTCTCCTTCAGGTTGGATGAGTTTAGCAATTCTAAAGCATGGCTTGAGTAAGTGAGTGCCTGAGGATACGCGGAAGACTGTATTGCCTTAGAAGCCGCTTGATGAAGGTACTCGGCAATCAATATTTTTTCGTCCTCGTCAGTAGCTAACGAAAGCCCTTCATTGTATTGGTTCGCAATATCAAAAAGCCTATTTTGCTTTTCTTCTTCTGAGAAGGTTTGATGGTAAAACCTTGCAATTGCTATATGAGTAGCCTCTCTCTCTTCTTTATTCAATAGTTCATGAAATGTCTGTTGTATCTTGTCGTGGGCAAATCTTACTTCTACAGAAACGTTCAGGTCCGGGCTTGCTATAAACTGATAGTTTTGGTCCATAGGAATCACAAGGCCTTCCACCAAAGCGGTTTGAATGGCTTCAGATAGAGGATTGCCACTGTACTTTTGTTGCACTGCCCTGAGATGGTTGAGGTTAAAGGTGCTTCCAATGCAAGAGGCTATGGATAGAATATCTTGCAATACCTTAGGAAGGCGGCGCACTTTGCGCATCATTAACTCGATTACGTTTGAGCTAATGTCTAGTTTATCGGCTTTTTCCAGGTCAAACTCCCAATGGTTGTTGGTAGAAGAATAGGTTAGGGCACCTTCTTGATAAAGGGAAGATAAAAACTGCCTTACAAAGAACGCATTACCGCCAGTTTTGTAATAGACTAAGGCAGAAAGTGGAGCAATTTCTTGGGTGGGGCGCTGTAACGTGTCGGCTACAATATGATTTACATCGTCTTCTGACAGGCTGCCTACGCTTATGTAGCTGATGCAGTCATTATCAAACTGGGCGCTTAAGCGTGTGAGCAGTTGGTGGAAAGGGTGAGATACAGAAATTTCATTATTTCTGTAAGAAAATATGAAGAGTACATGGCTAAGAGCAGGCTCTGCTAAGCATACTTGCAATAAGTTAATAGAAGCTACATCAGCCCATTGCATATCGTCTATGAACAAGACCAAAGGGTGATCTTGACTGGCGATGGATGCTAAAAACTTACTGAAGGTAAACTGTAGCCTGTTTTGAGCTTCTGCTGCGCCGAGTTTCTGTATCGGAGGAGTAGCACCAATGATGTTTTCAATTTCCGGCAATAACTCGCTGATGACCGCAGCATTGTTCCCTAAAGCATTTAAAAAAGTACTTTTCCATTCTGCCAGTACAGTTTGAGATTCTGCCAAAATAGACTGAAAAAAGCGATTGAACGCTACATTGATGGCGTAATACGGGTTATGGCGCTGGAACTGATCGAACTTACCCGTCATCACAATCCCTGCTTGCTTGGTAATCGGTTTGTATACTTCACTTACTAAAGCAGACTTTCCGGTACCCGAAGATCCTGATATAACAAGTACTTCTTTAGAACCTATACTACTTTTTTCGTAGGAATTGAGCAGCGCAGCCACTTGTTGGGATCGCCCATAGAGTTTTTCAGGAATGATAAACCGAAGGCTTTGATCGTGCTGAGCTAACTTAAAGTCGTCTACTTGCCCACTCGTCGTTAGCTTTTCCAAGCAATATTCAAGGTCTGCTTTCAGACCGCCCGCAGATTGGTATCGGTCTTCTGCATTTTTAGCAATGAGCTTGGAAATGATTTTGGAAATGGGCACAGGCAACTGCGGATTGACCATATGCGCAGGTTTGGCAGCTCTCGCAATCTGTTGGTGGATTAGCTCCAGGGGGTCTTGAGAATCAAAGGGTCTTTCTCCGGTAAATGCTTCATAAAAAGTAATTCCGAGCGAGTACAGATCGCTTCGGTAATCTACGGTTCTATTCATACGACCGGTTTGCTCCGGAGAGATATAGTGGAGTGTCCCTTCCAAATGCTCTGGTTTCTGAAGAGCGCTTTGTTTGATATTAATTTTACCGGATATATTGAAATCAATCAGCCATAACTCTTTGCTGGCTGTATTGAATATGAGGTTGTTAGGGTTTATATCTTTATGAATAATGTTCTTTTGATGCAGAAGATGTAGTGTTTCAGATAGTTGGATGAAAACCTTTAATACTTCTGCTATAGGTTTACGATTTTGTATGAATTCGGTACGGAAGCTTACTCCGTCGACATATTCTAGTATTAAGGCCGACTGCCCTTCAAAAGTATCTTTTGCGATAGCTTTTCTAACACGAGGTACGGACAAGTCATGAGTAAGTTCATATTCGTTATAAAACCGGAGCCTATTGGCAGGGGTATCAAATGCCTCTTGTAGCACTTTGATAATCACGGGCTTTTCGGAAGTACTGTAGAATCCTCGATATAGTATTCTGCGAGGAGTCTGATGAATAACTTGACTGCTTTTTAGGGTTTTCATGTTGTGTTGGTAATTGCGTAAGAACTTGTTTCAAAGACAGTGAGCAGACAGTTAGGATTATAGAGTTGGTTTCATGGTTACTTTGACTTAGGCTTATAGCGTATCGTGTATTGAAGTGGCGTATAAGATTCGGGAACCGATGCGGCTGTTTTTGGGGGGAAATGTTGACCTAACAAAGAATTATTTAAAGCGAACTGCATAAATAAATCATAATCGAGCGCCATAATGGATTTGCTTTTTCCTGATAAAGTAGGCATAATTTCAGTACCAGCACGGTTTTGATAATAATTGTTCCACCCTTCCGATTTAGGGTTGTATAGCGTATCGCTGTAAACAACGACTTGTTTTGGAGAGGGATAAAAGTCATTCTGCGCAGGCCAAGATGCCGTACCATGACAACTCATACAAGCAGAGGCAGTGAAGTGTAGATATTTTTTCCCCCCTATCACTCCATTGTTCTCATTGAGTACAAACACAGAGTCCACAGTGCCATCTGCCTCGATTCCTCCTACTACAGCCACATCAATAGGGCCTGAAAGGCGAGAACCATACCCAATAGTAGCAGATGCGTATGCGGGAGCATCGGGGTTTAAGTAAGTTTCGTAAAGGGTTTCCTTGGTATCTAACCTACCGGGATCGTTCCCCCAGCTTACTCCCAACAAGGTAAGCTTGTCAAAGGTGGTTTGTCCTGAACTCTCCGCATCGTAAATAAAGGTGGCAAATACCCACCCTGTCTCAGGTGCTGCAACTGTATCTTTGATAATGATATCAAACTGAATCCAAGTAAGCTTCTGAATGATAGGCCCCTTGCCTTGATGGGGGCCAAACGAAGCCTCTCTGTAAATATCAAACGTTCCAGCACCTTTAAGCACCTCCCAATCTTCTGCTGAAGCGGTAGTGCCTGCTGCCTTAATTACGATGGCGTTTTGCTTAAACTGAGCTGCTTCCGTTGTATATTCAGGATAGAAACCGGAAGGATCGTTGGATTTCCATAGCTTATTCAGCGTAACAGACGCTACATCATTGTAATATACCAAAGCATGGTTTTGCATTGGGCCGTCAAATCCATAGTCTGTGAAAATATCGTTTTTGAGTACTTGTCCGGTCATAGTGCCGTACAAAGTTTCTAAACCTTCCCAGCCTGTGGTGTCATAACTTTGCCCACTCCACCCCATATTGTACCAGTTTTTCTTATTTTCGCTAACCAGCCATTGTTTAGGCTCGTTAATCATAATCCTCATATCTTCAGCAATATAATTTCGTACGGATTCAATGTATTCAGCCGCATTATCTTTAGAAATTGGCTGTCCGTTGGTAACCGATTCCCAAGGATAACTTCTTTCAGGGACAG
>CAYMYI010000116.1:0-12512 GCA_964394585.1 uncultured Roseobacteraceae bacterium | reverse complement strand
TAGGAGTAGCTTCATAGTCTATGTTATCGGGGCGTAAGCCTACATAGATAAATTCATTTTTAGTTTCGGTAGCAGAGCCACATGCATTGGTTATGGTAAGTCGTACCGTATAGCGTCCTTCGTTAGTGAGTACAATATCTGTGGGATCTTCCATAGTACTGGTCGCCACTACAGTTGCTCCATTTAACACTTCCCATAAGTAAGTAGTACCGGTACCCGCACCTACGCCATTGCTACGGTTAAAAAGTGGAGGAGAATAGGTTTGCCCCCCTGAAGGGTTTACACAGCCGCCTACAACTAGCCCAAAAGCCTCCGCATTGTTAGGAACACACTCTTCGGGTGGAAGGAACGAAAAATCGGCTTCTAAGGGTTCGAGGGTAATATACTGTTGCTCAAAGATTTCGTCTTGGCAGCCATCGTTACTTCTTACCGTTAAACGTACTCCATACGTTCCAAAACCATTGAAATTGAAAGATGGGGTGGCTCCTGTTGCTGTACCGATTGATGTGCCTGTTGCATCGTAGAATTCCCAGTCATAGATATCAGCATTTACAGAGGCAGAAGCATCAAAATTAACAAGTTGAGGGTTCAAGCAGGAATACACCGGATCGGCAGAAAGATTGGCTTGCACTTCCTCAAAAACCTGTATGGCTTGTGGATCAGAAATATCTTCACACAATGCGGGAGTATTATCATCGGTTACTTGGAGCGTAACCGTATAGTTGGTATTCGGGGTGGGAAAAGTATATCGAAAGTTGTTTACATTGTCGCCGGCAGTGCCATCTCTTGTTACCTGTTCTACCACAGCTCCACCCGAATCCCGGATAGTCCATGTAACGATCTGTTGGTTCGTGGGTAGTTGTGAGGTAGTATTACGGAAAACCGTTTCTAGGGGCGCACAACCTGAAGCGTTACTAGTAGTAAACGTTGCTTCAATTTGTTCAATGCGTATCGTTTCCGTTCTGGTTTGGATACAGCCGTTTAAATTGGCGATAAGTTGTACATTTTTTACCCCTGCTGTATTCCATGTTACCTCGTAAGGACCTTCTGGGTTTCCCGATAGATTATTTACTATATCAGCACCGTCGAAATCCCAGGTGGCAATGTAGGGCGTTGCCGGAGGGGTAGGAGGAGGAGTAGCTTCAAATTGGACGGTAAGTGGAGCGGTACAAGCACGCCGACTGCCGGTAGTATTAATATCAACATTAAATCCACTAGCTACTTGGACCCTGTCACTATTGGGAGTGTTATATGATGCTCTACAACCGTTGGCATCGGTTACAATTAGGGAAGGTAGAAAATCGCCCGAACGGTTGTAGTTATGCACGTATACATTGGTGGCTGTAGTGGCTGAGTTTCCGTCACCAAAGTCCCAATCGTACTGAGCAAACCCGGTAGGTGCGGTAAAGGTAACCGTGTGTTGCCCTCCCACTAAGCAGCCTAACCGAGGAGTGGCTTGTAGGTCTATGTCCGGAATTGCATATATATCAATTGTACCGGTGCCCACTTGCGTGCCATCTACAAACAAACGAACGGTGTAGGTTGCCGTGTTACTACCTGTTGGAAGTTTGTAAAGTTTACTCACTTCGCCATTTGTGGCAAAGTTGGCGTCAACAGTGCTGTTCCCATCGCCAAAATCCCACCGATAGGTAGTTCCGGTATTATTAGCGCGAAACCGTACTTGAAGTGGTTCACACCCTGTTATGGATGTCCCGCTACAACTACCATCGGGTTGAACGATGCAGAACTGTGCAGAAGCCTCTACAGTTAAAAGAAAAGTAAAAAATGAAAGAAGAGGATAGGTAAGTATTCTGTTCATAGCGAATTAGAAAGGGCATTTATACCAAAGTTGTAGATTTTTTTGAATGGAGGTTGCCATGTGGTTTCCTATGCGCAACTATCTTGCTAGTGCAATTCAAAGTTCAGTAAAGATATCCTTTTGAGAAAGCGAATAATACAACATTACACAGAAAGGTAATGATGCACATTTCCCTTTACGAAAACGGAAGGGTTAAGTTGATGTAAACTTACCGACACCACTTTGCCCAAGGCGGTTTTGCAGCGTCGACTCCCATGTGTATGGCTTGCTGTAAATCGATACAAGCTGCTGAGGGGTTTCCTGCATAGTAATGAGCTAACCCACGGTTGAAGTAAACATGCTTTTGCGTAGGGTTTAACCTTAACGAATGAGAATAATCGGCTATTGCTTTGGAGTAGTCTCCTTGTTGAAAGTAAACATCACCTCGCGAACGATATGGTTTTTCCCACGATGCATCCAGGGTAATTGCTTGGCTAAAATCGGCTATCGCTTCTTTATAACGTTTTAGCTTTTGGTAAGTGAGTCCTCGGTTTACCAGTGCCTGCACATGATTGGGGGCAAGTTGTAATGTAGTGTCAAAATCGGCGAGTGCTGCCTGGTAGTTCCTTTCCTCAAATAAGGCATAACCTCGGTTTAGATACGCTTCTGGTAAAGGATGGTCCGAATTAACGGCATCTTTAAAGTCTTTTAAACTATTTTTGAAAGGATTGGCGTGGTTCATCACTGCTAAGTTATAAGTGGCTTGGCTATGGTTGGGAACTAGTTGTATGGCACGTTGAAAAGCTTCATGAGCTTGCTCTTCTTGATTTTGTGCTAAATAAACCATGCCCAAATTAGCGTGAAAGTCCGCATTTTTGGGTTGTAATCCGATGGCGTTTTGGAAGTCGGTTTGGGCAGAATCGTACCATTCCATTTGCAAGTAGCATAGCCCTCGGTAATTGTATAAATCGGGATGAAGCGTTGCCAACGTTCCAATGCCATCTACCGCCATGTCGCCAACAGATTGCCGAAAGTTCGCATTATGGTAAAAAACTGCTTTAGTTTCGGAGGGGGGAGCTTCTAATAAACTAGAGAAATCGCGGATGGCTAGTCGGTATTGCGCAAGTTGAAAATGTACCACACCCCGATTGAAACGCGCTTCGGCATAGGCTGGGCGAATTTGTAGCGCTAACTCATAGTCGTACAAAGCTTTTCGGTATTCTTTAATTGCTTCGTAGGCGGTAGCTCTGCCATAGTAAGCTTCGAGGAAGGTAGGGTGCAAGCGAATTGCTTCAGAGTACAGCGCAATAGCAGCTTCGAAATCGTTTTCTTCGTACAAAAGCTCAGCTCGATGGAAATGCTTTTCGGCGACTACTTCGTCGCGAAAACTCACGGAAGCAGCTTTTTCGGTTACATACTGATAGGTACTATCTTGCGCATGCACAAATGCCGTGAAACATAACAAAACGATAGTATAAATGCGTTTTACCATCTGATAATCTGTTCCGCATACACCGTATCGTTTAAACCTCGGATGCTGAGTGATACTTGGGGCGGATTTGCGGCGTTCCAATCGAGTTCCAGAGTTGCAAAATGCTTTTGGTTCACCAAAGGTGAAATACGGTGTCGGTTAGGTTCGTCTTTGGCTTTTTCGTATGAGTGCGTTAATCCGCTAGAGGTAACTTCGTATAACGGATGGGCAAGTCCTTCATAATCCATTCTTGAAATTTCCCCAATGTGCCGATCGCCGCTAATCAGAATGGGATGCTTTGCTTGTGTTTTTACTAATAAATCGAGCAGGCGTTTACGTGCTTTGGGGAAGTTTGCCCATTTTTCAAAAGGATGTTCTTCAGGGAGAAACTGGATACCACAACCAATTATGTGTAGAGCCGCTTCATTTTTCAGAAGTTCTTTTTCTAACCATGCCCACTGCGCTTCGCCTAAGAGATCACCTTCTTGATTGGGGTGGTAGCGTTGTTCGGTTACAGTATCTGGTTGCAGTATATCCCGAAAATAGCGCCCATCGAGTAAAATCACTTTTACGGTTCGATTGTCATCCCCAAAAGTATATGCGTTATATCCTCCTTCGCGCTGCCATGCTGCATTTTCTTGAGGGACATCCAGAAACTGGAACATCAAATCTCTAGCTTGTGCCCGAAAAGGGTAGGTCTTATCACCATCATTTACGCCATAATCGTGGTCGTCCCAAATACCAATAATCGGTACGTTTGCACGCAGTTTCTGATAATTTTCGTTGGCTTTTTGCAGCGCATATTTTTCGGCAAGCACACTCATATCTTCTGTATCGCCATAAATATTATCGCCTAGCCAAACCCAAAGTTGAGGGCGAAAGCTCAGTATTTCAGTCCACATAGGTTGGGGGAGGTTTTGCTTATTGCAAGAACCAAACGCAATACGCTCGATAATCGTGTTGGGGTTTTGCGCTAAAACAGGGACAAATGTTTGGGAAGTGGTGGGCTGTGATACTTCAGCATCGGACGCTTTTTGGGGTGCTTGGCAAGAAACCCAAAAAAACACAGTAACCAGCAACATTGCCGTGTGCAAATATTTCTTTTTCATGTGTAATAAATGATGAAAAGATGGATAGGTAAATAACTATTGTAGCCGAACGATGTTCTCCATAGCCTCCCTAAAAAAGTTACTAAGTTCTCTGTATGAAGCATCGTAATTATTTACTAAGATGGCGAACGCTAATTCTTTGCCCGATAGGGTGGTAACATAGCCTACATAGCCTCGAACACGGCGAATATATCCACTTTTCGCATAAATTTTTCCTGAGGCGAAACTGCCTTTTCCGATGCGCTCCAAGGTGCCCGACTCTCCAAATATGGGTAGTGATTTTTTGAAAGCAGGGAATGCAGAGGTTTTACTCATTTTACGCAGAATAGCTGTCATCTGATCAGGAGTTACCGCATTGAACCGAGAAAGCCCGCTACCATCTTCCATAAAAAAACCTTTAAGGTTTACCCCTCGCTCTTCCCATAGTGCCTTTACTGCTTGAGTACCAGTTTGATGCGTGCCGATGCCCTCCTTGGCTGCTCCCATTGCTTTTAAGAATGCTTCGGTATTAAGGTTGATACTTTTGAAATTGGTAGGAATTACCATTTCGGCTAGCGTATGCGAGTAATGTGTGTGTAAAACTTCGCGTTTTGTGTCGGATGGGGCATCTAGCATGCGCGCTATGCCATTCACCGGGACATTTTGAGTTTTAAGGCTTGATAAAAACGCTTTTGCACAGAACAGCGCAGGGTTTGGCATTGACCCTTTGATGGAAAATTCTGCACTATCGGCAGGGATTGAGCCTCTTAAATGACGGATATTGCTATAATGTACACCGTAGATATAGCCATTGTCGCCGGAGTTTTTAGCCCCGGTTTTCATTTCGTTGATGAATGTGAGGTCATCCATAGGTGGCTCGCTGCGAAGCACTTGGGCAGTGCCCCCGACCACTGCAGCAGGCTTAAAGTACAATTTATATTCATTTTGATTGATATTTAGCCCGCTAGCTCCTGTGCCATAGTAATTGCCCATATCTTCCCAACTCCAAGTATCGGCGGCTAGTTGCGAGCCGAACAGGGTAGGGTCTGCTACGATATCGCCTTCAATACGGGTTATGCCATGCGTAGTCTTTAACCGATTACCCCACTGAGCAAAGAGTGTTTCCCACGAAGTACTCGAAAGCTCTTTGCTACCCAAGTAAGGGTCGCCACTACCTCTGATGTACAAGTTGCCTTTCAAAACACCTTTTTCGAGTGTGCCGTCATGTTCTAGGGTGGTAGCGAAGCGGTAGTCTTCTCCGAGTAACAGCAACGCTGAAGCCGTTGTGATGGCTTTGAGCGTAGATGCTGTGGCAAGAGACTGTTGGCTGTGATAACTCACAAGGGTTTCAGCCGAGTCGAGCGAGATGACACTCACCCCCAAAGAGGCAGTTTGGAGCAAATCTGATTGGTGTTTTTCTTCTATAAATTCAAGAAAATCGCTAGTAGAAAGCGGCTGAGGTGGAGAATAAAGCGGTGTTTCGTTGCCTGCATTTGGTTTACAGAAAAACAATGCAAACGCAAGGCACGCCATAAAAAATTTTCGCATGGGAACGTAGGGAGTTAAGTTGAACAGCTCCTACGAAATTACAAGATTTCTATGGGGTTATCAGAATCAATTAAATGGATTGAACAATTTCTTCATCTTACTCACCCTCATAAATTTGATCAATTAGATTGGCAATGAGCCCAGTCCACCCCGTTTGGTGAGCGGCTCCTAGTCCTTTCCCACTATCTCCGTGGAAATACTCGTAAAACAAGATATGATTTCTGAAGTGCTCGTCTTTCTGGAATTTTTTATCGTTTCCAAATACGATTCTTTTTCCTTTTTTATCTTTTTTAAAAATGGCAATAAGCCGATGCGTTAGTTTTTGGGCAATTTCCTTTAGCGTGTACATTTTCCCCGAACCTGTAGGGTATTCGAACTTTTGCTGATCGCCGTAAAACTCATGAAACTTATACAACGATTCAATGAGCAGGAAATTCATCGGAAACCAGATAGGGCCTCGCCAGTTGGAGTTCCCGCCAAACATTGAAGAGTCGGACTCACCGGGTAGGTATTGCACTTTATAAACGGCGCCTTCGTCTTGCAATTCGTAAGGATTTTCGAGGTGATATTTGGAAAGCGCACGAATGCCGTAATCAGAAAGAAACTCGGCTTCGTCGAGCATACGGCGGAGCAGGCAAGTCATCCGATGGATTCGCACAAGCGAGAGCATTCGGGTTTCGTCGGCACCCACTTCGAACCACCGCGAGATGAGCTGTGCTAAATCGGGGCGTGTATCGAGGGCGTGTTCTAGCCTTCGGGTAAAATCTGGGTTATTTTTTAGCAAATTGGGTCCAAAAACTTCTACCGCTAAAAGCGGCAGCAACCCTACCAAAGAGCGTACTTTCAGCAAGATACTTGGCTGTCCGGGTGTATGTAAAATATCGTAGTAGAATTCATCCTCTTCGTCCCAAAGGCTGGTACCTTCTCGGCCTATTTTGGTGAGGGCGCCCGCAATCATCAAAAAGTGTTCAAAAAACTTAGAGGCAGCTTCTTGGTAGTAGGGCTTTACTTTCGCTAACTCAATCGCAATACGAAGCATGTTGAGGGAGTACATTGCCATCCATGCAGTGCCGTCGGCTTGCTCTATGGATCGATCGCCTTGCAACGGTGGGTTGCTTCGGTCGAATACTCCAATGTTATCAAGCCCGAGGAATCCTCCTTCAAAAAGGTTGTTTTCGTCGGAGTCTTTTTGGTTGACCCACCAGGTGAAGTTCATGGTGAGTTTCATGAAAATTCGTGCTAGAAAGTCGATATCGCCTACACCATCATTCATTTCTTTTTCGATAGAATAAACCTTCCAGGCACCCCAGGCGTGCACAGGAGGGTTTACATCGCTAAAACTCCATTCGTAGGCTGGGATTTGCCCATTAGGGTGCATGTAGTATTCGCGCAATAGCAGTGAAAGTTGGCGCTTGGCGAACTCAGGGTCCACTTTTACGAGGGTAACGCAATGAAATGCCAAATCCCAGGCGGCATACCAAGGATACTCCCATTTATCGGGCATAGAAATGATGTTGGCGTTCACTAAGTGTTTCCATCGGCGGTTACGGCCCAGCTTTCGGTTTTGGGGAGGAATAGGAGTATTCGGGTCGCCTTCGAGCCATTGGTTTACATTATAGTAATAAAACTGCTTGTTCCATAACATGCCTGCATAGGCTTGCCGTTGGATATTGCGCAGGTCTTTATCTTTTACACTCTGTTGGAGTTTATCGTAAAAGGCATCGGCTTCTTTTAAACGCAGTTTAAACAAATGTTCGAAGTCATCGAATGGGTTGAACAACGTTTGGTTGGTTAACCTAAAGCGCAATACTCGGCTTTCTTTGGCGCCTATCATCATCTTGTAGTGTAACCCCACTTTGGTCCCTTTTAAATCGGGGTTGATGGCTTTCTTTTGCTCATTTACAAGATAATTATGGATGCCGTCTTTATAATATTCCCCTTCGCGTTCAGTTCCTTCAAATCGTTTACGGTTTGTTTCGTTTTCGCAAAAAAGCAACTCGGGCGATTCTTCGTAGTGTAGCCGATAGTTGCCAATTTCGCGATGTTCCACATAAATAGGATAGCCTCGTTGCGAGTATAGGCTCGGTTTGTAGTCGTCGTAGCCCCAACTCCAAGTATTTCGAAACCAAAGGGTGGGGATGAGGTGTAAATTAGCGGCTTTGTTGCCTCTGTTGTGGGCAGTTATTTGGATAAGAATATCTTCTTCACCTGCTTTAGCGTACTCAACTTCGATATCGAAATACTCATTTTTCTCAAAAACTCCGGTATCGATAATTTCAAATTCAGGGTCATTTTTACCTAGCTCTAAGTTTTGCCCCATGAGCTTTTCATACGGGAAACGATTTTGCGGGTATTTGTACAGCATTTTCATGTACGAATGCGTAGGTGTGGAATCGAGGTAGTAGTACAGCTCTTTTACATCTTCTCCGTGGTTTCCCTCGCCGTTGGCAAGCCCATACAGACGCTCTTTTAAAATGGGGTCTTTTCCATTCCAGCACGAAACGGCAAAGCATAAAAACTGACGGTTATCTGAGATTCCTCCTATGCCATCTTCTCCCCATCGGTACGTCCAACTTCGGGCAGCATCGTGGGGAACAAAATTCCAAGCATCGCCATTGGCACTGTAATCTTCCCGAACGGTTCCCCATTGCCTTTCTGAAAGATAAGGCCCCCATTTTTTCCATCCGTGGTTATTCACCGTGGACTTCAACCGAATTTTCTCCGCGTTCTCCTCCATAAAAATCGTAGTTAGTTTCGTGTTAGAATTCTATATTTAGTATTGATTATCTTCTAAACTTACAAAAAGTAATTAGGAAATGATGTAGTAACAAATTTGTAAAGGCATTGTTGCATGTGGGTGTAAGCACACCGATATTATGGATGTTTATTGGCTGAAATGGGTAGGTTTTAGTGGAGAGCCACACCTACGGCAATAAAGAGCGTCGGAGGGGTGGGGCATGGTTCTGCAAGCCGGGCATGTGAGTTCATCGGTGGTAGGTAGCCCGGTTTTATCGGTGTTTTTGCCGCGCAGAATTTCACCTGAGACAATGCCAGTAGGTACGGCAATAATTGCATAGCCTAGTAGCATAATGACCGAAGCAATGGTTTGCCCCAGTACCGTTTGAGGAGCAATATCGCCGTATCCCACGGTGGTAATGGTAACGATGGTCCAGTAAATACTACGAGGAATGCTCGTAAAACCACTTTCTTCGCCTTCAACTACGTACATGATAGTCCCCACCACAATCACGATGGTGAACACTGCTGTAAGAAATACGGTGATTTTAGGGCGGCTTGCTTGCAGGGCTTCTATGATAATCTTGGTGTTTTTGGTGTATTGCGGAAGTTCGAGGACTTTAAAAACCCGTACCAAGCGAACGGTTCTCAGAATTGCCAATAGCTGACTTTCTACTAAGAACAAACTTAAATACGTTGGTAAAATTGAAAGCAGATCAATCAGCCCATAAAAACTGAAAATATATTTTCGTTTATTTTCTACAGAGATAATTCGTACGATATACTCTAAAGTAAAGATGATGGTAAAGAACCACTCAATTGCATAGAGTAAATCGCCATAGCGCTCGCGTATTTCTTTTACCGTGTAAAACGTGATAACAAAAAAGCTACATACAATAGCAATGAGGAGCAATATGTCGAACGTTTTTCCGGCGGGAGTATCCGTTTCAAAAATGATGCGTTGAATGCGGTTTTGCCAAGGGGCGCGTTGAATCGGCATAGCAATCGGGTTAAAAAAATGGCTTTCCCTGAAAGAGAAAGCCTAATTTGGAAGAATTTTCTGAGAAAATCAATCGGCATGTATTGGCAACTTATTGCAACGGCGCAAGCGTAAAGGTGCGTTCTACAGAGTTGAACCCTCCTTCTACAAGGTTGCCCATATTATCTACCAACTCAAGTTTGATGGTATTTTCGCCCATAGGAAGCCCTTCGATCAAGTAGGGTTGCCAAGTATCAATCATGAATTCTGTGGTGGCGTTTACCGTTGCACGTACTTTATTTCCTTCAGGCGAAATGCTCGTGTTCACTAAGTAAAAATCAAGCATAACTTGTTTAGTGTCTTCGCCGGTGTATTCGCCTTTAGGGCGGCTGTAGAACAAGTGTTGCGCAGAAAGATCCGCTTCGCCTTCTGCATCTCCTACGGTGAACTGCCGCACTACGTAGGCATTTTCTGTTTTAATGCTCTCGTGGTACGAGCGCGAAAGGAACGAAAGGGCTACATAATGTCCTGGTTCTAGCTCGCGGGTGAACGAGGCTTCATAGTGCGCCGTATACGGCTCATTATTTAAGATAAGATGAATGTGCTGCCCTTGTGCTGAATTTGCGCACGTTTTTTTGTCTACATCGGAAGTTTGAATGCCCAACTCGTAGTTGGTAACGGTGTAGTCGAACGAAACCGCACCAGCCTCTACATTAGCATCGCTAGTAGGCGTATTGAGGGCAAGTTGTGCATCGGGGAATTTAGGGGAGTCGGTCATAGGAATAAGGCGCAGCCCATCTTTTTCCATCAGCGTTTGCACTTCCATTTCAGTTTGTACTTCAGTTTCTTCTGCGGGAGCCATGGCAGTGGTATCGGCAGTTTCGGTGTTTTCTTGCGATGTATTGCTGCCTCCACATGCTGCCATCAGGAACGAAGCCATCAAGAATGAGAAAGTTAGAATTCGAGTTTTCATGTTTGTGTTTTTAATGGATGAAAAATTTTAAAGTTATCTTACTAACAAAAGACCTGTATTCGGATAAAGTTTTGACAAAAGTTGAAAGAGAAATTCCCAAATCCCAAAAAACGGCATAAAAATATGTTTTTAGCTTATACAGCCTAAAAGATGTTCCCTACAACTACTACCTTTGAATATTTTGTATGGTACTTTAAATTATTGAAAGATGAGTGAAAAATTATACGATGAAGTCCCCTCGCTCGACCTGAGCGATTTCACCCAAGGAACCCCTGAACAAAAACAAAACTTTGTACAGCAATTGGGCGAAGCTTATCAAAATATTGGCTTTGTAGCCATTCGTAACCATGGCCTTAGCGATGCGCTCACTACGAAACTGTACGATACCATCGAGCGTTTTTTTGCTTTGCCCGAAGCCGTGAAGCAACAATACGAAAACCCAGAGCTTGCCGGGCAACGTGGCTATATTGGCAAAGGGAAAGAACACGCTAAAGGGCGCACCACTGGCGATTTGAAAGAGTTTTATCACGTGGGGCAAGAGGTAATTCCTGGCGATGCTCGCACAGCTGCCTACCCCGAAAATATTTTTCCCAAAGAGCTTCCTGAAATGCGCGAGGTAACTCTAGAGGCATATCGTACTTTAGAGAAAACAGGAGTGGAAATGCTGCGTGCCATAGCACTGTATTTAGGATTAGAAGAAAACTACTTCGACGATAAAGTAGCCAAAGGGAACAGTATACTACGCCCCATTCATTATTTTCCTATCGAAAACCCCGATGAAATTCCCGAAGATGCTGTACGCGCTGCCGAACATGGCGATATTAACTTGATTACATTGCTTATGGGAGCAAGTGCCGATGGGCTGCAAGTGCTCCGCCGCGATGGTGCCTGGATTCCCATCACCGCTTTACCCGAGCAAATTGTAGTAAACGTAGGCGATATGCTTGATCGGCTCACCAATCACAAACTCAAATCGACCATCCACCGAGTGGTAAACCCTCCTCGCGAACTTATGGGGACTTCGCGCTACTCTATCCCATTTTTTATGCATCCGCGTTCCGAAATGGATTTAAGCTGCTTACCTACATGCGTAGATGCCGAAAATCCTAAACGCTACGAAGATATTACAGCAGGAGAGTTTCTTAACCAACGCCTTGCAGAAATTGGTTTAAAAAAGTAACCTGTTTTTCAACTGTTGCCTAACGTGCTTCATTCCATCAATACAAGGAGCGGTTGGGCAACTACTCTTTTCTGTTTTTTTATGTACTAGCGTATAAAATCTTTTTGATTTCTATGAATTTGAGAACCTTCCCCGGTACACAATTAACTGTAAGCGAAGTATCTTTCGGTTGTATGTCGTTAGGCAATCAACAGACAGCCAACACGCGTTTGCTTCGCAAAGCATACGACCACGGTATTAATTTTTTTGATACAGCCGATTTGTACCAAAAAGGTGAAAATGAAATTAGTGTTGGTAAAGCACTGAAGGAAGTGCGAAATAAAGTCTACCTCGCAACAAAAGTCGGGAACGAATGGCGAGCCGATGGTAGTGGCTGGGATTGGAACCCCTCGAAAAATTACATCCTTAAAGCAGTGCATGGAAGCCTCCGCCGTTTACAAACCGACTACATCGATTTATATCAACTGCACGGTGGAACTATCGACGACCCTATTGACGAGGTAATTGAAGTCTTTGAAACGCTTAAAGCTCAAGGGCATATTCGTTATTATGGTATTTCCTCGATCCGTCCTAACGTAATTCGCGAGTATGTACAACGTGCCAATATAGCCAGTGTAATGTTACAATACAGCCTGCTCGATCGCCGCCCCGAAGAGTCGGTGCTATCATTATTGGAGCAAGAATCGATTGGAGTAGTAGTACGAGGTGGGCTTGCGAAGGGCTTGTTAGCAGGAAAGCC
>CAYMYI010000115.1:0-12876 GCA_964394585.1 uncultured Roseobacteraceae bacterium | reverse complement strand
ATGTCCACTTTCGGCGCTTACTATGTAACGAAAAAATAAAAAAGGGAAAAAGTTACACTAACTGAAACAATTTGTGTTTTTTTTTATAAATCGTTTCAAAATTGAAACTTTTATCTGACTTTAAAAAACCGTTACTACGATTCGGGTAGTATTAACCAAGACCTACCAATTTTGAGTCTTCTACAGTGTACCACCTCTAAAAAAGCTGTAATGTAGATTCAAAATTGTTCTACGCAGGGTTTTTCAACCTCTGTAACAAGGGATTTTTACCTATCCACAAGCTGTTTGGTGAAAAGTTTTTAGTCCACTGAGGGGCGGAACGGCAGAGCTACCCCTACGTTCTGAGAAAAAAAGAAGGTTGTATGGCTTTTTTTGACAATTGGATGCTGCAATACATAGGCGTACTCTCGCAAATAATGCCATTTCAGTTTACGGGGCAACGGCTACTGGAGTATCGTGTTCTAGTTGCAGGTTATTGCTGATTATTACGGTTTCGCCCCCTTGAAGCCCTTCTACGATTTCCACTTCTTCGCCATTTTCGAGTCCTTGCGTAACGTAGTGCCATTTTGCCCGTTCCTCTTCTACTACAAACACTACGGCTTTCCCCGAACGAATCACGATGGCTTCTTTAGGCACTACTACGCTTTCTTTCTGTGGAACGTGTAAGGTAACGCTGGCGTGCATGCCTGGTAATAGCCCTTGAGCATCTTGCAAAGTAATTAGCAGTTCTACCATCCCGTTTTCGTTCACCATCGGGTTGATTTGCGACAGGGTAGCTTGGTACACCTGAGGGCTGCCCACAGGTACTACGCTCGCCTGCTGCCCAAGTGCTATGCGCGGTAACTCCGTCTCTAGTATGGCTATTTTCACTTGTAGAGGTTCGGGCGCGTAGAGTGTACAAAATGGCTCTTGAGGCGAAAGCAAACTCCCTTCTTGTGCATTCAGATTAGCGATACGCCCACTAAATGGTGCATAAAGCGTAGCATTTCGCAATTTATTTTTCGCCTCTTTGTATTCAATTTGCGCTAAGTCTAACCCACTACTCGCCCGCATGTTTAGGCGTTGTTGTTCGTTGAGGGTTGCCGTATCGCCATTGTACATGGAAAACTCATCGAGTTTTAGCTGGTAGTCGCCTTGGCGTATGTGCAGTGTGGCTTCTGCTTTTTCGAGGGCTAAGCTCAGCTCGGTAGAGTCAATTGCGGCAATAGGCTCTCCCGCAGACACATACGCACCATTAGGCTTGTAAAGGGTTTGTAGCACACCACTCACTTGAAAATGGAGCTCCGTTTGGCGTTTGGCCACAATTTTCCCACTTGTCTGAATTTGGTAGGTGAACGGTTTTAGCTGCGCAGTAGACGTTGTTACCGCAATAGCTTGGTTAGCGGCAATTGGGGGCAACGTGGCTAGTTCTGTTTCCGAGGGAGGCTCTTGGGGCGCTTGGCATCCGACTACACTTACCAGCAATAAAATGTGTAGAATGCGTTTGTAAGTCTGCTTCATTTCGTTTTTAATTTGTTACAAAACTAGACGAAGAACAATAAAGCTAAAAATATCAACCCGCGTTTGCGAGTTATCGCCAATTCCCCATGCGCATTTCTTCATTACTTACGGCAATTTCTCCTTTTCGAACGGTGCTATTCTTTGTGGTGGTCGCTTGCCTAGGCGTTTTGGTAATTCCTCAAATTCCGGTGAGTTTAACGCCGCCCACAAAACCCGAAGTACTCAGTATTCAGTTTCGGTTGCCCAATACAGCCCCTCTGGCAGTGGAACAGCAAGCCACGTCGGTGTTGGAAAATACCTTTTCGCAATTAACCGGATTGCAGCAAATTTCTTCGGTTTCAAATTACGATGGGGGCAGTATTACGCTTCGTTTTCAATCGGGTACCGATATGGAATTTAAGCGATACGAAGTACTCGCCCTAATTCGGCAAATATACCCCAACCTTCCTAAGGAGATGCCCTACCCTACCGTTGCCCAATCGGTACCTAACGAGCGCGAAGAGCCGTTGCTGGTCTATAGCATTGCGGCACCGTTTGCCCCTTCAGAAATTGGTGAGGTCGCCAATGCGCAACTTGCCAACCCACTTCGGCAGATTCCTGCCCTTGAACGCGCCCAAATAGAAGGAGCTTTGCGCCTGCAACTTTCGGTTCGGTATCGGAGCGAACAGCTTGCACAGTACAACATTACCCCTACGCAAATTGTGCAGGCATTGCAAGCACAAACGCAAACGAGGCAAATGGGAATGGTGGCATTTTCGGATACACAACAATTTACAGCGGTGCTTGCCCCTGATGCGGTTAGCCTAAAGGCTTTACAGAATATGCGAATCGCTATGGATAGCGGTACGCCTATATGGCTAAGCGACCTTGCTGAGGTGAGCATCCGCGAAGAAACACCCCAACAATTCTATCGCATTAATGGAAATAATGCGATACGACTCACCCTTTACACGCACAAAAATGTCAATAAATTGGTAGTTGCTCAGGAAATACAAAATCATGTAAAACAACTTCAACAAAGCCTGCCCAAAGGCTACAGCGTGCAACTCGAATACAACGACACGGAATTTATGCAAGCCGAGTTAGAAAAAATTTATCGTCGGTCGGCGCTTTCTATTACTATTTTAATTGGTTTTATTGTATTGATTCATCGAAATATTTCGTATTTATTTATTTTATTATCGGGCATTGCCATCAACTTAGGGATTACAGGTGTTGCCCTCTATGCCTTACAATTGCAAATTCACTTGTACACCCTTGCTGGGCTTACCGTGTCGTTGGGTTTTATTATTGATAACGCCATTGTGATGCTCAGCCACTATCATCGTACGCGAACTAAAACCGTGTTTTTAGCCCTCCTTGCCGCTTCTTTCACTACCATTGCCGCTTTATTATTGGTACTATTTTTACCCGAAGAAGAACGGCTCAACCTGACCGACTTTGCCGTAGTTGTTGCGCTCAATTTAGGGGTATCGCTGGCGGTGGCTCTTTGGTATACGCCTGCTTTGTATCAATTGATTTTTCAAAGAAAAACACATGCCACACTCAGTAAAAACCCTAAGCGGATTCCCTTTATCATTCAAAAAATATATTGGGCGATACTGAACCAATGTGCACGGTTCCGGCGGTGGTACGTTGCGCTGCACCTTTTAGCATTTGGCTTACCTGTTTTTATGCTGCCTAGTCATGTTTCCGATGAACGATGGGCATGGTATAACCAAACGGTAGGGAGCGATTTTTATCAGGAAGAAATCCGCCCGTACGTTGATAAAGCACTCGGCGGGGCTTTGCGGCTCTTTGTGCGCGAGGTGTACGAAAATGCAGGGTTTCGCAACAACGAAAAAACGCTGCTGTATGTAAATGCCGAAATGGGCTACGGACACACCCCCGAACAAATGAACCATATGATTGGGCTTGTAGAACGTTATTTGGCAGAAGTAACTGGCATTGAACGCTTTGTTACCAGAGTGTATTCGGGACAGTACGCCCGCATCACGATCTCGTTTACCGAAGAAACCGAACAAAGCTTTTTGCCCTATCAGCTTAAGAACCGATTGATTGCCAATTCGATTGATTGGGGTGGCGTTGAGTGGGTTGTGTACGGCGTAGGGAAAGGATTTAGCAACAGCCATGCTGAATCGTTGCCTGCCTTTCGGGTGGAAATGCGTGGGTACAATTACCAAACCTTAGACCAACAAGCCTCGGTGCTTGCTGAAAAATTATTGGCACACAAGCGCATTCAGAAGGTAAATACCAACGAGCGGCGGAGCTTTCGGGAACGCACCAGCGAAAATTATGTATTCACTCTCGATGCCGCACAAGCTAACGCGCGGGGAATTACCAGCCCTCAAATAGCGCAGCAACTTGCCCAACAAGCCCCTCAACAATCGCCTATAGGGCAGTTTTTTTTAGCACAGATGGGAGAGAAAAAACAAGTGTTCCCCATCGTAGTAGAAGCGGCAAACAGCGATGATTTTTCTAAATTCGACTTACTAAATACCCCCCTAGAAAACAGAAACTTACAAGGCATTACCCGCTATAAACCCAAAGAAGTAGGGGCATTATTTATGCAAAAAAATGCAAGTGCCATTTACAAAGAAAATCGGCAATATATTCGCATAGTAGGGTTTCAATATTATGGCAGTCCTCATTTCGGAAAAAAATATTTAACAGAGCAACTCGAAGCTATGGAATTTCTCCTTCCTATGGGGTATAGTGCTAAACCGATAGATCGACAATGGGGCAGTGAGCAGGCGCAACGGCAATACGAATTGGTTTTTCTATTAATTATTATTGTGTATGGTATCTGCTGTATTTTATTTGAAAGTTTCCGTTTTCCTTGGATGATTATCTCCGCAATTCCGCTATCGTTCATAGGGGTTTTTATTACGTTTGCTTGGTTTGATTTCTACTTTGATCAGGGCGGCTATGCCTCCTTTATTTTATTAGGGGGTTTGGTGGTAAATGCCACTATTTTCATCATCCACGATTACCTACACCAGCCCAAGCTCATTCCCCATAACCAAAAAGTGTGGCAGGCAGTGCAAAACAAAGCCGTTCCTATTTTGCTCACGATAGTATCTACCATTTGCGGGTTGATCCCCTTTTTGCTCGAAGGCGATAGCGAAATATTTTGGTTTGCCCTAGCAGCCGGTACAATTGGTGGGCTGGTGGTTTCGCTGTATGCTGTTTTCGTATTTGTGCCTGTGCTGTTGTGGCATCCGGTGCAGAAAAAATCGGCGAAAGAGAACCGCTAAATCTTCCTTAGATTTACACCTCAACCAAAGGAACAGAAACTATGAAAAACCCGTTACAACGCCTTACTGCCATTGCCCGCCATTTCCGTGCGTTGTATCGCTACCCGCCAGGGCATTTTTACAGCCCCCTCCCCGATACACACGCGATTGCTTCGGCAAGCGCTACCGATAGCCTCGCCGGAATCGACCTGCGCACTGAGCGACAACGGGCACTGCTGCACGAACTTGCCGCGTATTACCCTTCCATGCCATTTTCGCATACGCCAGAAGCTCACCTGCGGTACAGTTTTGCCAACCCGTTTTTCTGCGAAGGCGATGCGACCCTGCTGCACCTGATGCTGCGGCATTTCCAACCCCAACGAGTGATTGAAGTAGGCTCGGGACATTCTTCAGCGGTGATGCTCGATACCGCTGAGCAATTTGGGCAACTAACGGACTTTACGTTTATCGAGCCATACCCCGAGCGACTTTACAGCCTCATCCGCGATAGCGATACCGAAAACACGACCATTTTGGAACGTTCCGTACAGGCAGTCCCCCTTGAAACCTTCCAGAATTTAACAGCTAACGATATCTTATTCATCGATTCGTCGCACGTTGCCAAATACCAGAGCGATGTCAATTATCTTTTTTTTGAGGTGCTCCCTAACTTACAAAAAGATGTACTCATCCACATTCACGATATTTTCTACCCGTTTGAGTACCCCGAAGCATGGCTAATGCGCGGCAGAGCTTGGAACGAGGCGTACCTGCTACGCGCCTTTTTGCAGTTCAACACTGCGTTTGAAATTGTGTTGTTTAACGACTATATCGTTCGAGAAGATAGCGAGTGGTTCCGCCAACACATGCCCTTGTGTTTAAAAAATCCCGGGGGAAGCCTGTGGCTTCGGAAAGTCCAATAAATCAACCAACGTATGAAATTACACCATTGTCTCTTAGTTACATTGTTGAGTATAGTTTTGTGGAACTGTCAGCCTTCTGCTCCGCCTGTAGGCGATACGCTTTTCACAGAAATAACAGCCGATTACAGCGGGATTGATTTCGCCAATACGCTGTACGAAGATACCGCCTTCAATATTTTAAACTACCTTTATTTTTTTAACGGCGGCGGCGTTGCCGTTGGCGATGTAAACCAGGATAGCCTCCCTGATATCTACCTTACCGCAAACATGGGGCGCGATCGGCTGTACCTAAACCGAGGGAATTTTCAGTTTGAAGAGGTTACCCTAGCGTCGGGGATTGTAGGAACTGAGGGCTGGTCTACCGGCGTGAATATGGGCGATGCCAATGGCGATGGACTGCTCGATATTTACGTATGCCAGGTTACCGAGTACCTGTCGTTCCCGAAAACGCACAACCTACTTTTTATCAACCAAGGAACGAATGCCGAGGGTATCCCGCAATTTAGCGAGCAAGCGGAGCAAGCCGGTGTGGCCCACCGAGGGTTCTCTACACAATCGGCATTTTTTGACTACGACCGCGACGGCGACCTCGACCTGTACTTGCTCAATCATTCTGTGCATACCGAGAGCACATACGGCAAAGCCAATAAACTCCGCTTTATGCACGATCTAAAAGCCGGCGACAAACTCTACCGAAACGATTCTAAAAACGGTACGCTACAATTTACCGAAGTAACCGAACAAGCCGGAATTTACAACAGCCAAATAGGCTATGGGTTAGGGCTTGCCATTGGCGACCTCAACGGCGATGGGTGGCAAGATATTTACGTAGGCAACGATTTCCACGAAAACGATTACCTCTACCTCAACAATGGCGACGGGACATTCTCGGAACAACTCACCGAAGCGATTGGGCATACCAGCCGGTTTTCCATGGGAGTGGATATCGCTGATATGAACAACGATGCCCTTCCCGATGTGCTTTCCCTCGACATGAAGCCCGACCGTGAAGATATTTTGAAAACCTCCACACCGGAAGATGCCTACGACATCTATCAATTTAAACTCAGCTATGGCTATCACCCACAATTAGCCCGCAATGCTTTGCAACTGAACCAAGGGACTCCCCAAGGAAGTACTACGCCGCTGTTCAGCGAAATAGCCGAAATGAGCGGCATCCCCGCAACCGATTGGAGCTGGTCGGTACTCGGTGCAGACTTCGACCTCGACGGCAGGCAAGATTTGTTCATTTCTAACGGTATTTTTCGCCGCCCCAACGATATGGACTACATCAAATACATTTCTGAAAATGATGTAAAAAATGCCCTCGCCAAAGGAGTCAACGAAGAGAACCTAAAAGTTATTCTGAAAATGCCCTCCATCCCTATTGAAAATTATGCCTACCGGCAGATACCTTCCCCTAGCTACATCCCTTCTTTTGAAAAAGTAAGCGCAGCATGGGGACTAAACCGAAAAGGATTTTCCAACGGAGCTGCTTGGGGCGATTTAGATGCTGACGGCGACCTCGATTTGGTCATCAATAATCTGAATGCTACTGCCTCGCTCTACCGAAATGAAGCAGTACAAAAAGAGCTGGGCAATTGGCTCAAGGTGCAGTTACACGGAGTTGAAGGCAACCCTAGTGGAGTTGGGGCGCGAATTGTTGCCTATGCCGGCGGTAGTACCTTCTACCGAGAAAATCAACCTACTCGGGGGTTTCAGTCGTCGGTAGAAGCAAACGTAGCTCTAGGGTTAGGTACTACCACTCAACTCGATTCGCTCGTGGTACAGTGGCCTAATGGCGACATGCAAACGCTAAAAGCGTTGAATAGCAACCAAACCATACACCTTTATCAGAAAAACGCTCAATCTACCTCAACACTCACGCAACCCTCCCCTGCTTACCCGTTTGAATTTTCGGAAGTACCTTCTGCCCTGCCCTATCGACACCAAGAAGATGCCTTCCTTGACTTTACACGCCAACAGCTTATTCCACACTTACAAGCTACACGAGGACCTTGTATAGCCGTAGGCGACCTCAACGGCGATGGGTTGGACGATTTCTACGTGGGCGGGGCTACCCACCAAGCCGGTGCATTCTTCGTACAAACTGCAGCAGGTGGCTTTCGCCCCTTCCCCTCGCCGGCACTCGCTGCCGACAGTACGTTTGAAGATACCGATGCAGTGTTTTTCGATGTCGATGGCGACCAAGATGTAGACCTCTTTGTTGCCAGCGGAGGAAGCCGCTACCCTGCCAACCCGAACGACTACCTCGACCGCTTGTACCTCAACGATGGAAGGGGGAATTTCACGAAGGCGACAGCGCAGCTGCCCCGCATCCCCATGAACACCTCGTGTGTAGCCGCTGCCGATTGGGATGCCGACGGCGATTTGGATTTGTTTGTAGGGGGGCTTTCCATTCCAGGACGCTACGGCTATCCGGCAAAAAGTGCGCTGTACCTCAACGATGGAAGGGGGAATTTTTCTGAGCAAACGCCCCAACTAGCCCCTGCTTTGCAACAAATCGGGATGGTAACCGATGCGGCTTGGCTCGATCTTAACCAAGACAACCGCCCCGATTTGGTGGTAGCAGGCGAATGGATGCCACTTACGATCTTCCTCAACGAGGGCACTTCGTGGCAAGCGCGTTCAGTCGCTGAAAGCGAAGGACTTTGGCAACATTTACAGGTGTTCGATGCTAATAACGATGGTAATCTCGATTTACTTGCCGGTAACATGGGGCTGAATTCAGAGCTGCGAGGCACGCCCGAAGAACCGCTGCAACTGTATGTAAACGATTTTGACGGAAACTCTCTTCAAGAGCAAATCATCAGTTTGTATCGAAATACAGGCCAAGGCACGCGCCAAGCCTTTCCACTCGTAGGTCGCGATGCCCTCACCATGCAAATGCCCGTGCTCAAAAAGCGTTTCTTTCAGTATAGCGAACTTGCCGAAAAGACCGTAGAAGACCTCTTCCCTCAAAAAGCGCAAGACGCTGTAAAAAGCCGTGTTGTTGAAAGCAACTCTCTTTTATGGCTCAACCAAGGCGATGGCACACTAAAGCCTCAAAAACTCCCTGCTGAAGCTCAAATTGCACCCATTTTTGGTAGCCTTGTGTACGATTTCGATTCCGATGGCAACCTCGATGTGGCAATTGGGGGCAACTTACACGGGGTAGCTCCTGCCATTGGGCGGTACGATGCCTGCTACGGGCAACTCTTACTAGGCAACGGAGATGGTACTTTTGTAGCGCTGCCTAATCGTGCAATCAACTTTTGGCTCAAGGGGGAAATTCGGCACCTAAAACTGCTGCCACTTGCGAATGGAAAGTTGCTTGTCTTAGCCGCTCGGAATAACGAAGCACTTCAATTGCTGTACCTTGATAAGAAAATGCAATAAACCGCCTATGCTTGCTGTCTGAAAGATTAGCCGCTTTTTTTACTGCTTTGAATATCCCTATATGGTTAGGAGGTGAGCATTATTCACACTGGGGAAAATCTTAGCATAAAAAAAGTGATTTAGGGGTGAACACTAATCGGTTCATTTCCCAAATCACTTTGGTAGGTAGGGTAAATAGGCATTAAAACTATTTACCTTGTGTATTGATGGCGTGGTTAGAATTGTTGCCCTTCATCGCCGCCACCGCTTTGGTCGTCGTTGCGGATTTTGGTACGGCGCTGCCGCTGGCGGAAATCGAGCTTTCCAAATTTGTATTCGAAGTTAAAGCCAAAAGAACGGAAAGGAATGTTGCGTTCGCTCATTTGGTAGAAATCCGTACCCTCTAACTCACTACGGAAGGTTTTATACTCAAAGAATGGCTCTACAATTCGAATCCCGATACTCCCTTTTTTATCCCACACTTCTTTGCGAATACCCATGCTCATGATGGAAAAGGAGGGGTTCACCCCTTGTAAAGTTTGATTGGGTGCTCGGTAGAATCCGAACAAATCAATTACCCAATCGTTCCCAATCTTGAGGTTCGAGTTGATATTTCCGTTAAACAAAATGGCATTGTTGGTGAGGAGTTCCCCATCAATCACACCCTCGGCTTGGTAGGTAAACAGGTTAAAACCGCCCCGCAAAGTCCAAATTTTGAAGAGCGTTACCGAAGTGTAGAAGTTCAAACCCACTGAATTGCTTTCGCCAATGTTTCGGAAAGTTGTTACCGATACGCCATCAGAATTTACTTCGAGGTAACTTTCGATGATATCGGTAGTACGGCGGTAATACACGGCAGCATTCACCGAAACCTGTTTCACAAAGGTATTAAAACCCAACTCGTACTGATCGGTAAGTTCTGGTTCAATTTCAGGATTTCCCTGGCTGATATCTCGGTTGTTATCAAGTTGTACATAAGGGTTGATAAACCGGAGGTTCGGGCGTTGGATACGGCGGGTATAGCTTGCTTTTAAGCTAGTGAACTTTCCAAACTTTCTGTTTAAAATGATGGAGGGCAATAGGTTTTGGTAATCGTTGCTAAATTCGTTTTCTTGGACGGCAAAATCGCCGCGAATTGCCGTGTACTCGTAGCGTGCGCCTGCCACTAACCCCATTTTTTCTCCTAATTTAATATTAGAAGAGAGATAGCCCGCCACCACATCTTGGTAATAATTGAATACGTCGGTTTGGTTCGGGTCTATTTGGTATTCTCCCTGTTCGGTATCATAAATTTCGTATTGGAAATCGCTGCGGACGGTACGCAAAATTGCCTTTCCTCCGGTTTCGAGCTTAATGTTGGCGTTCACAGGGTGCACATAATCTACCTGAAACGTGTGCTCGGTATTATCGCCATCGTTCACATTGCGCTCATCACGGAATAGGGAAGGATCACTACCTTGTAAGTCGCGTTGCCCAATATCAAATTCTTGATTTTGGATATTGCCATCAACCTTATAGGCAAAATTGAGTTCGCGTTCTTTTTGGTTAGGAAATTTGATGGCATAATCTAACGACCACTCGTACCCACTGAAAAGCTGCTTGCTATCGCTGGTACGCTCATAGTTTTGGTACAAACTATTGAGAGGATCGTTGTACTCGGTATTGAAGGTAGCATCGTTGGTGGAAGAGAACCCTCGCAAACGGAACGAGGTACTCAAACTGTGGTAGGCGTTGAAATCGTAAAAAGCACCTGCGCTACCAAAAAAGCCGATACGCTGCCGGCGGCTGTCACCGTCTTCTTCTAAGGTTCGCAGTACCCCACCCACGTTATCTTCCCGATAAAAGCTAGAAGGGCCGTTGAGCGGCCAACTGAAATACGTGCTTGCATTGGCGTTGAATCCAAAGCGCCCTCTACCAGCCGTTAGGTTCATGCCGCCTCGGTTGTTTCGGTTGCCTAACGATAGATTGACCCCCCCGGCAAACCCTTCTGGAGTTTTCTTTTTGGTAATGATGTTTACAATGCCGGCAGTTCCCTCTCCATCGTATTTTGCCGAAGGTGTAGTGATGACTTCCACAC
The DNA here is from genome assembly GCA_964394585.1 of uncultured Roseobacteraceae bacterium. Classification (GTDB taxonomy): domain Bacteria; phylum Bacteroidota; class Bacteroidia; order Cytophagales; family Flammeovirgaceae; genus CAYUJH01. Next base: position 1,762 of record CAYMYI010000115.1, on the reverse strand, counting down.
TTTTTATCTGGTCGGCAGGGATGGCACGCAAGGCATCGGCTGGGCTGCTCGCCACAATAGAAGAAGGCTTTCCGTTGATTAGAATTTGGATATTTTGGCTTCCTCGCAACGATACGTTTCCTTCCAAATCTACATTAAGCAAAGGGGCACGGCGTAGTACATCGGCTGCATCACCTCCGGCATTGGCAACATCTTGCTCGGCATTGTAGACGATACGGTCAATTTTATTGACTACCAATTCTTTTTCTCCTTCTACAGTTACCTCATCGAGTTGCTCGATAGTTGCCGCCATCATCACTTTCCCTAAGTCCACATCGGGGTTTTTAGGCGTCATCGTAATTTGCTTCTTCCACGTGCCATAGCCCACAAAAGATGCAAGCACTTCGTAAGTTCCAATGGGAACATTAAACAGTTTAATCTCGCCATTATCGTCGGTTACGCCTCCGGCAACCGTTTTTTCCGACTGAGGGCTACGCACTACCACCGTTACAAACGATAGTGGCTCCGATGTGAGCGAATCGACCATTACGCCGGTGATTCTGCCTTTAATTCGCGAAGTAGTGGCACCGCCTCCATAGCGTCCACCTCCTGGGCGTTGGGCAAATACCATAATCGAAGGAAAAAGTAGTAGTATCAAAAAAAGGTACTTGTTTCGCATAATCGATGGATTAAAATTGAATGATTAAAAAGGGTTGGTGTACATTACAGGAGCGCAACTTCTCATTCGAGACGAATGTTCTTATATCCTCACACAATCACATATCTTTAACACCCTTTCTTTTCCGCTTCCTTTGGAATGTGCTGCAACTCTGTTTGCAATTTGAAGGGGAAAATTAGCCTTTTCGCAAAGGGAACACTGCTTATTTTGTGCGATAGGAAAAAAGGCTACGATGAAAGGTACACCGTAGCCTAATGATAACTTTTCTTTAACGAATGGCTCTCTATAAAATAGCCTTAGGGCGTTGGAGGTGCCACCCACTGAAATACTTGAACGGTTTGTCCATTACGGCTAGCAAGTACCCACCATTTGTTTTGTACTTTAATTAGCTCGAGGTCGCGCACTTCGCCGTTGAATTGCAAGCCAATGGTTTTAGGGTTCTGCGGCTGAAAATTGCCTGCCCCATCGCCGGTGAGGAGTACACCATAGCTAGCGTCGTAGCGACCGACTTCGGGTTTTGCACCGTAGAAATTTCCGCCTGTTAAGATATCGAGGTTGCCATCGTTGTTGAAGTCGTGTATCAGGATTCCATAAATGGGGGAAAATTGAGCTTCAATCGGTAGTGGTTTTAGGCTGAAGGTACCATCACCATTATTGAGGGCGATACTACTTTGCATTTCGTAGGCATAAAGCGTTTTCATGCCTTGACGTTGCTCTTCGGTGAAAATATCTTCAATCGTTTGGTTTTTGTAGTCTTCGTATTTGAGGTATTTCTTTTTCAAGATTGGCATTTGCATTACCAAGTTATGGCGTAGTGCTAACGGATACGAAACACCGTCATTATACACACATAACAACTGTTCTACACTTCCATTTTTATCAAAATCGTTGATGTGCAAACTCATCGGCTCTTTTTCCGAAGCGGAGAAGCGTGAATTCAACCCGTGGTTTCCTACTACAAAATCGGTATCGCCATCGCCATCCAAATCGGCGGCTTTTAGCACATTCCACCAGCCATTGGTTTTTTCAAGTTGCGCAGGTTTTGTTTGCTCTTTAAACCCTTGGGGTGAGTTTTCAAATACTCGGATAGGCATCCACTCGCCT
>CAYMYI010000114.1:5726-12956 GCA_964394585.1 uncultured Roseobacteraceae bacterium | reverse complement strand
AGGTTGAAGTAATCCGATAATTTTTATGTATTTATTATAACTAAAGTTAAAAGATTTGTAGTAAAATATGCAAAGGTTTCACTCTATCATTTTAAATACTTGATTTTCCATTTTATCTACCCATAGTGCGTACATTTTCCCTGAGGGGTGTAAATCGTCGGTAGCAACCAATGAGGGCTCTTGTAAGGCTTTTTTAGAAATAGGAGTGATGTCGATATAGAGTACTCCTTTCTTTTGACTTTCCTCTTTATTGATTTCGTTATAGAGGTCAATTTCTTTCCCTACTTCCTGTTTATCTTCTTCTTTTACAAAAGGCGTAGCACCGTAATCGGGGATGGAAATCACAAAAACACGCTCGGGGCGTTCGCCTGCAAATGCAATGGCTTGGCTAAGTAAACTGCGGAACTCTTTGCGATAGGTTGCTGTATCGTATCCTCGTTCTATACCTCTATATTGGTTGTTTACCCCAATGAGTAGCGAAACGAGTTCATATGGTGCCGATAGAGTCGCTTCGTCTATAGCTTGTTGCAGCTCGTCGGTGGTCCAGCCGGTTTTGGCAATAAGTTGCGGGGGAGCAATGGCTTTCCCCCTGTTGCGTAGCCTTTCTGCAAGCACTACAGGCCACCGCTCGCTTTCTTGTACCGCTTCGCCGATGGTATACGAATCGCCGAGGGCTAAAAACGTAAGTGGATTGGTAGCTTGCTGATTTTCTGATGAGGTTTCCATAGAAGTATCCGATTGTTTAGGGGTGCAGCCTTGCCAAATAAGGGTGGCCATGAGCATAAAAATAACAGATAGGCTAGTAGTAGTTCGGCACATAGGTGTGATGTTCATTTCAAAAAAAAAGTTGCTCTCTAAAATAGAGAACAACTTTGAAAGATTACGTGTGTATTGTAAAACTTATGCTTTGCTAGCCTTTTTATCGGAAGTTTCTTGGTTACTACCGTTTTCTCGTTCCAAGCTGGCTTTAATTCGATCGGCTAAATTGTGAGCAAATCGCTCTAGGCGATCTTTACTGTTTTCAACCTGATGTTCCAATTCATCTTTAAATTCATGCGATTTATTTGAAATCATCTCGCGGGTTTTTTCTCCTTTGTCAGGAGCGATGAGAACGCCAATCCCCATACCCACTAATGCGCCGACAGCAGCACCTGCGATGAACGATAATAAATTTCCATCTGAATTGCTCATAATTTACGTTGTTTTGGGTTCTGAAATTGATTTATTAAAATATACGAAATTCTTCGAGAATGCGAGGCGTTTGCCTCATTTTTTTTGACCGGGAGAGGTAAGTTACAACGCTAATTAGGCTTCGAGCTTTGATGAAAAACGGCAAACTGCTAAACAGCACTAAGGGTACTGGCTACTTTCTGGATGTACTTCCAGGCTGCTTCAACATGGCGTTGCTCTACATACGTTTGCCCTGTAACTAACCGTAGTGTAACGGCTCCACGAACTTTGGTTTGGGTGAGATAGAGCTTGCCGGAATCGTTCAGCGTTTGGATGAGTTGCATGTTGAGTGCTTCGAGCTGGTTGGCTGGCACATTACGAGGATGGTACCGAAAACATACTAAATTCAGCGTTCGTGGAGCCATCAGTTCAAAATCTGGATGTTGAACTATTTGGTGCTCTAACCACTTTGCCATAGCCATATGATGGCGTAGTTTAGCTTGCATGCCTTCAACTCCCATATTGCGTATTACGAACCATAATTTTAGGGCACGGAAACGTCTCCCAAGCGGGATTCCCCAATCGCGATAATCGTTGACTTGTCCTTGGTTTTTCGTTTTGAGGTATTCGGGCAGAATGGTGAAGGTACGGACTAACGCTTCTGTATTTTTTACAAAGTAAGCCGTACAGTCGAAATTGGTAAACATCCATTTATGGGGGTTGAACACATAGCTATCGGCGAGTGATACACCTGCTTGCCAGTGCCGTTCTTCGGGCAGCATCATGGCCGTACCTGCAGAAGCCGCATCAACATGAAACCAAATGCCGTGTTTTTGGCATATTTCGCCAATGGCTTTCAATGGATCCATTGCGGTGGTGCTTGTAGTGCCTGTAGCTGCCACTACGCACAATGGCACAAGCCCTGCTGCTTTATCGGCTTCGATAACCTTTTGAAGCAAATCGGGACGAAGCGCCAATTTTTCATCTGTTTCGATTTTGACGAGATTTTCTTTCCCAAACCCGGCAATTTTCACATCTTTTTCAATGGAAGAATGGGTTTCCGTTGAGCAATACACGCGATAGCAAGGAGCACTTTGCAACCCTTGCTGGTTTACCCGAAACTCCGACTTTACTTCTCGTGCGGTAAGTAATGCGCATAGTGTAGCCGTAGAGGCAGTATCTTGGATAACGCCTTCAAACGAAGGTGGAAGCCCGATTAAATCGCGCAGCCAATGCATAGTTTTTTCTTCTAGCTCGGCGGCAGCTGGGGAGGTTTCCCAAATCATGCATTGCGTTCCCAAGGTGGCGGTAATCATTTCTGCTAAAAGGGAGGCATAGCTTGAATTGGCAGGGAAATAAGCAAAGAAATTGGGGCTTTGCCAATGGGTGATTCCTGGTAAAATTTTCTCTTGGAAATCAGTGAAAATATCGTCGAATGGTTCGCCCTGCTGCGGAGGCATATCAGGAAGCTGTTTGAAAATCTCCCCCGGTTTTACTTGCGAACGAACAGGATGTTTTTCAATATTAGAGAGGTAGTCTGCCATCCAATCGACTAACTCGTGTGCTTTTGCTCGAAATTCTTCAAGATTCAGTTCCATACGACTTGTTCTTAGCTTTTTTCTATTGCTCTTCGATGCGTGTTCCTAGGCCGCTTACAGCTGAGGTGCAGAAATAGCCTACAGCTTTGATTTCAGAATTTGGGTTAATATTGGTGATGTTTGTAGGAACATTGGCGATAGGATCGGCGAAAAGGCCGCCGTTGGTCATTTGGTTGCGGGCTTGTTCCAAGAAGAAAAAAGCATCGGGGGTTATTGACCAAATCTCTACGTAAATCGAGTCGCCAATTGCCCACGGGGCTACATCGCTGTTATCGTCCGAATCATCGCCATCGGGGAATCGGTTCACTCCTTGCCGAATCGGCGGAATAAAAATCAAACCGTCTACGTTACCTCCCGCACTAGTACCGGCATCGTAAGCCAGGTTAATTTCTTGTGGCTTATTTAAAAAGACTCCGTTTTTATAGGTTTTTATCCAGTAGCAATCATTTTCGCCCATAAAATCGCGCCCGTAAAATTCAGCATAGTAGCCTTCAGGAGTACCGAGCCCTTCTTCTTCAAACTCGTAAGTGATGGAATCCACTTCGGTAACCCGTTGCATTACCGAAGTAGCCGCAAACGTTTCGCCTTGGTATGTTACGGATAGTGCATAACCACTTCCAATTGTGCCAAATGCTTCGGTTTCAGATGTCGGAGTCCAAGTGTAGTTGCCATCATTATTTGGGTCGGTAAACTCGAAGGTTTTTCCATTTTCTGCCTGTACCATCACGATGGCTCCTAGTGCAGGTTCGTTGGGCGAGTTATCGAAGTATGGTTCGGTAAGTGTTAGTCGAATTGTTTGCGTACCTGGTTGGTTAGTGAGCCAAGCATCTATGGTGAGTTGTGGAGTGCCTTCGTCAAGTGTGATGTCGACTACATCCTCACAAGCTACACCAACTAATAAAAGAAGTACAAGGGCAATGGGTTTAAAGCGTATTGTTCTCATGAAATTATGTTTGAGTTTTTTATTTACATGAGAAAAAGCCCACAGCTTCGGAAATTGTTTTGTGAAAATGCTCTAAATGTATCATTTATCTTTTCAGGTCGAATACATTTCGGCAACATTAGGGAGTTTCTTTGCCATGTTCTTCTTCGTAGTGTTTTTGAAACCAGTCCGGCTTGGGTAACTCTTGGGTATACAGGTACTTAGCTATGAGCACTAACTCTTCTTCGTTAAAGGCTTGTGGGGGCATTAGCCCAAACCGTTCAATAGCTCCGGGCATTTTGGCGGTTTCAGCCGAAGGGTTCTTTGCAAATGCAACAATTTGCTCGATAAACGCCTCCTGCGAAATATTACCGCGTAGGTAATGTTTTTGAATGGCAATCATGGGAGGAGCTAGGCGGTTTTCGTGCCCTCCTTGCGGACTATGGCAGGTATAGCATTTTGTTTCGAGAAGCTGTTTTGCTGTAGCAAGCGACTCTTTTTCAAAATTTGTAGGGGTTTCCTTGGTTTGTTGGTTCTCTTGTGGTTGGCATCCTGCCAAGGCTAAGAACATCGTGGCAAAAAATCCGATTCTAAAAAAGTACATACAATTTGAAAGGTTAATAGCTTGTTTCGTCCATCTTCACAACGCCTCGGAAGGTTCGGTATACAAAAATAGTGTAGGCTAGTACAAGAGGAGTTCCAATGGCGGCAATGGTCATCATGATTTGCAGCGATTTTGTAGAAGATGCTGCATTGTAAATGGTAATGCTATGGGTAGGCTCGTTGCTTGCCAACAAAAGGACGGGGTATAGCTCAATCGCTACTAGAATTAATAGTAAACTTACCGTAAGGGATGAGAACGCAAATGCCATAGCATATCTCTTTTTACTTGCTAAGCGAGGGACATTGGCTATGCTTAAAAAAGCGAGCACAGGCACGATAAACAACACGGGGTATTCCTTAAAATCATCAGAAAGATGGGGGATGTAAATGAGGGTGTATACGGTGATGAGGATGAATAAAACGATAAAGGCAATGATTGCACTGCGCAACAAGCGTTCTACTTTGTCGAATAGTTTCCCTTCGGTTTTCATAGTGAGGTAGATAGCGCCATGCATGGTGAATAAGGCAAGCGTACATACGCCCACTAGTAGCGCATACGGATTTAAAAAGGCAAGCCAACTGCCGGTATATTCAAAGTTGTCGTTCAATGGGATACCTTGTAATACATTGCCTAGTACTACCCCAAGCAGCAGGGCTAGCATACTGCTCGAAACGCTGTAGGAAACATCCCACATTTGCCGCCACCACCGCATCGGCTCTTTGCTGCGGAACTCAATGGAAACTGCTCGCAGAATAATGAACAACAGAAACAACATAAAAGGGATGTACATCCCTGAAAATAGTGAAGCATACAATACGGGGAATCCGGCAAAAAGTGCCCCACCGCCAATAACGAGCCACACCTCGTTACCATCCCATACAGGCCCTACAGCGTTGAGGGCAATACGACGGCTCTGTTCTTTTTTAAAAAATAGATGGAGGGCACCTGCACCTAAATCGAATCCATCTAAAATTGCATATCCTGAAAAAAGTCCACCAACTACTAAAAACCACCAGGTGGGGTAGTCGATTCCAAATAAAGTTTCCATAAAAAAGTAAGTTCGTTTTCTGAATAATTAAATCTGATCTGATACCGATGAAAAATCGACAACTAGCTCCCAAACGACTGCGCCATTTCTTGCTGGCGTGGTCGTTGGTCAATCATGGGCGTATCACTCGGGCCGTGCTGAATCTTTTTGTTCAATAAATAAATGAACAAGGCAAATAATAGTGTATAAATGAAAAAGAACATGATGAGCGAGAACCATACTTGATTTGCCTGCACAGTATTCGAAAGGGCATCGGAGGTGCGAAGCAGCCCATATACCACCCAGGGTTGCCTACCCATCTCGGCGGCAAACCAGCCCACTTGGTTGGCAACTTGAGGTAGGATTACTGCAAATACAAACACCGATAGCAGCCATTTATAGGCAAAGAGTTTTCCGCGCCACCACAAAAAACTCGCGAAAAGTGTGAGGGCTATCAAGAACATGCCAATGCCTACCATTAGGTGGTAAAATTGGAAAATAGCATTTACAGCCGTGGGGCGTTCATCTTCAGGAAAGTAGTTGAGTCCTTTTACCGGTTCATTAAAATCGAAATAGGTTAAAAAACTGAGGCCGCCTGGCAGGGCTACTCCGGTTACTTTTTGATTTTCTTGGTCGACCCAGCCAAACAGATACAAGTCGGCTACGGCTAGGCTATCATAGTGCCCTTCTAATGCTGCGAGTTTGGCAGGTTGGTTTTCAGCAACGCCTTCTGCAGATTTATGCCCAGTAAGTAGCTGCGATACCGAAAAAATAGTGGCAACGGCAAGAGCAATTTTGAATGCTTTTTTCGACATTTCCACATGCCTGCCTTTCAGTAGGTAATAGGCGTGGACGCTCAGCACAAGAAAAGCACCAGCTAAAAAAGCACCTATCCACACATGCAGTAGCCGATCGATGCTCGAGGGGTTGAATACCATCGCCCAAAAATCGGTAATTTCGGCACGAGCTTGTAAGCCTTCGCCCACAATGTGATACCCCGCGGGCGTTTGTTGCCAACTATTGGCTACAACAATCCATACCGCCGAAAACATAGAACCAAGCCAGACTCCTAAGGTGGCAATAAAATGCACACGAGGGCTTACACGGTTCCATCCAAAAAGCAAAATGCCTAAAAACCCACTTTCGAGGGCAAAGGCAAAAATCCCTTCGGCGGCAAGCGCACTGCCGAAAATGTCGCCTACATAGCGAGAGTAGGTAGCCCAATTAGTGCCAAACTCAAACTCCATCACAATGCCGGTAGCAACACCAATCCCGAAGGTCAGGGCAAATATTTTAGTCCAAAAGCGGGTGAGTTGCTCGTATGTCTTATCTTTTGTTTTGAGGTACATTCCTTCGGTAATCACCATAATCAACCCCAAGCCGATACTAAGCGGTGGATAGATGTAGTGGAACGCAACGGTAAATGCAAATTGGATACGAGCGAGAATTTCTACTTCCATAGCTGTTTTTGTTGGTTTGTGAATGAAAGCAAGGTAAAAAGTAATACTCTTTTATAAAAACATATGTAAATGTATTTATATATGATTTTAATCACTTTTTTAGAATAGCTCAAGATCTATCGTTTCGAGAAAGTGAATCAGTAAATCGTTAAAAATTTGCGTATTCAGACTAAAGAAATTCTGAATTAAACCTTTCTCGGTATAAAAAGGGGCTCTTCTTAGAAATTATCCTCACTTTAATATCCCTAAAACTAGCGACTCATTTTCCCTACCTGTAGCGATTGACACATACTGGAAAGAAAAGCATTTTTGTGATATTATTTATAATTAGTCTAAATAAAATGAAGCAATATACACTCCTACTTATCACATTATTTTTGGGTATCGGCACATTAAAAGCTCAAAAACGAATTGTTACGGCAGGTAGCTCCACATCTGAAATCGTTTGT
>CAYMYI010000114.1:0-5716 GCA_964394585.1 uncultured Roseobacteraceae bacterium | reverse complement strand
GGTATTGCGATGCTATTGTGGCAACCGACCGCACCAGTCAGTACCCCGAGCAATTGCAGAAACTACCCTCCATCGGGTATCGCAATAGCATTAGCGCTGAGGGGATTATCGCTCAGCAGCCCGACCTCGTGATTTTCGAAGAAGAATATGTAAAAGAAGAACTCGTTTCAACACTGCAAGCAACGGGTATCCGAACCCTGGTAGTGGCACAAGAATATACTTTTGAAAGTACACAAAAGCGTATCCGTTCCATTGCAGAAGTGTTGCAGGCAGCTGAAAAAGGCGAGGAGTTGATTGCGACCATGCAAAGCGAATTGCAAAAGCTTGCCCAAAAAGTGAGTAGGGTATCGGAGCAAAAACCTACAGTGTTGTGTGTATATGCGCGTGGGCAAGGCAATATGCAAGTGGCGGGTAAAGGATCTGCCTTCAGTTTAATCGAATTGGCAGGTTTGCAAAATGCAGTACCTGAAATTCAAGGCTATAAACCACTAAATGCCGAAGCCCTGCTCGAAGCAAACCCTGATTACATTCTCATGTTTGATTCAGGCTTGAAAAGCTTGGGAGGAATAGAAGGGGTACTGAACATTACCGGTGTTGCCCAAACTACCGCTGGGCAAAAGCGGCAAATTATTGCTATGGATGGGGTAAAGCTTACCAACTGGGGGCCTCGCCTCGCTGAAGCAGCCTTAGAATTGTTTTACCTTACCCATCCACAAGAAAGACAGTAACTATGCAACAGGCACTAACATTTGCAGTAGGGAAAAAGCACACGTTTTTGCTTACAGTTTTCAGCGTAGGATTGTGTTTGCCCTGCCTAAGTTCCTTGGGCATTGGAGCAGTTTCTATTTCGCCAGCTGAACTGTGGCAGGTGATATTATACAAAACTGGCATAACTCAAGAGGTAAATGCGGTGCACGAGTTGGTTTTGTTCAATATTCGCTTACCGCGCCTTTTGCTTACATTGTTAGTCGGAGCCGTACTAGGAATTAGTGGAGCCGCATTGCAAGGGCTATTTCGCAACCCGCTTGTAGAACCCGGGCTTATTGGGATTTCAAGTGGAGCCGCTATGGGTGCTATTTTCGTAATCATTGTACTAGGCGCCCTGGTTCCTCAGTGGATAGAACCGATGGCTGCCTGGTTGTTGCCCGTATTTGCCTTCATAGGAGGGGTGGTTGCTACATGGCTAACCCTCAAACTTGCCCAATCTGAAGGGAAAACGCATATTACCTATTTAATTTTGGCGGGTGTGGCAATCAATGCGATGGCGGGAGCAGCCATTGGTCTAGCAATTTTCTATGCAGACGACACCCAAATAAGAACCTATACTTTTTGGACGCTTGGCGATTTAAGCGGTGCTACTTGGGATAAACTGGCTCTGTTAATCCCTCTTGTGCTGTTTACTTGCTACGGACTCGTTCGCCTTGCTCGGCCGCTCAACGCATTGGCTTTGGGCGAGTCGGAAGCGTTTCATTCGGGTATTGCGGTAGAGCGTGTAAAAATGCTCACCATTGTTTTAAGCGCGTTGGCCGTAGGAGTATCTGTTTCATTTGTCGGAATCATCGGTTTTATCGGACTGATAGTTCCTCACATAATCCGCATTGCAGTAAGTTCCGACCATTCGTTTGTGTTACCAGCTTCGGCATTAGGAGGCGCTGCACTGTTGCTCATTGCCGATTTGTTTGCGCGCACAGCCGCCGCTCCTGCAGAGTTGCCTATTGGGGTAGTAACGGCGTTTATCGGGACTCCCTTCTTCCTTTATCTATTAATTTCAAGCAAAAAGAAACGTCTGATATGAGTTTTTTAGCCCAACATATATCGAAATCGATCCGAGGAAAACAGATTCTGACCGATTGCTCGGTATGTATCCGCCCCGGCAGACTTACAGCGATTGTAGGAGCCAACGGCGCAGGAAAATCTACCCTTTTTAAAATTTTAAGTAGAGAGATGACTGCCAATACCGGCAGTTTACGCCTTAACCAACACCCCCTTTCGCGGTATAGCTCCCGCGCTTTATCGCAAGTGCGGGCTGTACTGCCCCAGCAAACGGTAGTTAACTTTCCGTTTACGGTAGAACAAGTAATTGAGATTGGGCGATACGTTCACCCAACGAATTCTCTTGAAAACCAACAAATTATCGAAGAAGTGATGGCGCTCACGAAGCTGACTGGCTTTCGGAATCGGGCATACCAAACGCTTTCGGGAGGAGAGCAACAACGCGTACAAATGGCACGGGTGATGGGGCAAATTTGGGAACAAGGTAGCAACCCCAAATATCTATTACTCGATGAGCCTACTTCAAGCCTTGACCTTGCTCAACAGCACACCTTACTTTCTTTGGCGAAACGTCTTTGTATGCGTTCGGTAGGAGTGCTTGCCATTTTGCACGATTTGAACTTAGCAATTCAATATGCCGATGAAATCCTTTTTTTAAAGAAAGGAGAAGTAATAGCCTACGGCGATGTAACCGAAGTGATCACCCAAGCAGTGATTGAAGAAACGTTTTCGCATCCGGTGCGCCTTTTAGAAGAAAACGGAATGCCTGTAGTATTACCCGTACCTGCTCAACAGCAGTGGCAGACCGTTCTTCCCGATTATTCAGTATTGTAGTAAACCCTTTAAATTTAATATATATGGATACTTTAGTTTCTCCTTCACAACTTAAGACTCCCGAAGCACTTGCCCAAGCTTGGGACGAACTCCAACAGCAACAGCCTCATTTGCGCATACGCGAAGCCGCTCGTCTTTTAGAGGTAAGCGAAGCCGAATTAGTAGCCACTCAGATAGGCAACGGCGTTACTCGCCTCAACACCGACTGGGAAACCTTGCTCACTCGGCTGCCCGAACTTGGGAGAGTCATGTCGCTCACACGTAACGAAGCCTGTGTGTTAGAGCACAAAGGTGCTTTTGAAAAAGTGAACGTGTTTGGTAAAGGGGGGCATTACATGGCAACAGTGTTAGGGCCTATCGAAACGCGCGTATTTCTGAATGCATGGCATGTTGCTTTTGCGGTTCATCAAGAAAAAGGAGATCGAACTCTCATCAGTTTGCAGGTATTCGATCGGGCAGGAGAGGCTATTACGAAAATCTATCTGCAAGAAGAAAGCAACGAAGAAGCCTACGAAGCTTTGGTAGCAGAACTTACTTCAGAAAATCAGCAAAAAGTACAGCCTGTATCGCCTTATGAAACGAAGATGTTTGCAGAAGACATAGATGCTGCTGCTTTCCTTTCCGATTGGGCAGCCCTGAAAGATACCCACGATTTCTTCCCCATGCTTCGCAGGCATAATATTCACCGCTACCACGCCATAGAACTTGCCCAAGGGCAGTTTACCGAACAAGTTCAGATAGCAGGTTTGCAACCCATGCTCGAAGCTGCCGCCAAGCAAAAGTTACCTATCATGATTTTTGCCGGCAATCGCGGAAACTTGCAAATTCACCAAGACCGCGTGCGAACCATACGTCTTATGGAGCGTGGCGAAACTCGCTGGCTCAACGTGCTCGATCCTGATTTTAACATGCACTTGCGAGAAGATTTAATCGATACCGCTTGGATAGTTACAAAGCCAACTCAAGATGGCGATGTAACCTCATTAGAGTGTTACAATGCCGAACGTGAGCTTGTAGTTCAGTTTTTTGGACTTCGCAAACCTGGGCAAGCAGAGCTTGGCGAGTGGCGCGCCTTGGTGGCTGCGATGCCCCGCTAAGCTGCTCAACGGCTCTGCTACGTTAACAGAACTGTCCTCATCGGTTCGCAGGTTGAGGGCAGTTTTACACGCCAATTGATGGTTGATTCAATTTGGCATCTCGTCATTAACCTGCAGAAGTATTTTACCTTCTTCTTTGAATCAGCAAAAGCTTTTATGAAATACTGTATCTTGTTTTTTTATTTAGAATTAGTCTTAATATTAATAATAACAATATCTTTCCCTTTGCGAGCGCAGGATTTCTCTTTGCAAGGGAAAGTAACTACAGAACAAGGGGAGGCTATTGCCTACGCTACGGTGTGGATTCCTGAATTGAAAAATGGAACCACTACACAGGCAGATGGAAGTTTTCGCGTAACACAAATGCCCAAAGGATACTACACGTTTAAGATTTCGAGCGTAGGATTTGAGCCTATAGAACAAAAAATAGCTATCCCGCTAACTCAGCCTTCTGTTTCTTTTGTATTAACTGAGCAAATTGGTGCCCTCGAAGAGGTAGTAGTTACAGCTACTCGCACGAGCAGAGCAATAGAAGACGTACCATTGCCGGTAATGCTCATTCAGCGCGAGCAAATTGAAGCTACTGGCGCTTTTCGGTTAAATGAGGTACTACAAGAGCAAGCTGGTTTGCAAATAGTTTCAGATCATGGGGCGGGCTTGCAAATGCAAGGGCTTTCTTCTGAATACATTTTGATTTTGATAGATGGAGAACCCGTCATTGGGCGTACTGCTGGCACACTCGATTTGAGCCGGTTCGCCGTCGATAACATCGAGCGCATCGAAATCATCAAAGGACCTGCATCTTCCTTGTATGGGAGCGAAGCGATGGCAGGAGTGGTTAACATTATTACGCGAAGTAGCGGTGCAGAACAGTGGGGCGCTTCGGGGAGTGCTCGCTTTCGCTCGTTTGGAACCTCAGAATTCGGGCTGCGTGCCAACTACCAAAACGAACAGTTTTCAGCGCAGTTTTCTGCCAACCGATTACACACCCAAGGGTACGATTTAGCCCCAGAGACTGTAGCGCAGACAGCTCCTCCCTTTACGGCTTATACCACACAAGCCGCTTTGAAGTATCGGTTTTCAGAAAGAGTTTCCTTACGGCTAAATGCGCGTTTCTACGAAGAAAACCAAGAGAATCAAGGTGATATTAACGAAGAAAATCAGCAAGTACGAATTGGTGAAGAGGGAACGCTGCGCGATTGGAACTTGATGCCTACTTTGCAAATCGCTTTTTCACAACGCCACCATCTGCAAGTCCGCGGCTATACGACCAGTTATTTTACCGAAACCACTCTGGTTCGCCAAGAAGATGGTAGTTTGTACGATCGGAGTTCCTTCGCCCAACATTTTCATCGTTCCGAAATTCAATACGATTGGTACCTGAACGATGCGCACACGCTGACCTTTGGCGGAGGGCATACGTTTGAAAATGTAGAAGCTACCCGATATGCCCCTGTAGAAGCTTTTCAAGCTGGGTATGGTTTTTTTCAGCATCAGTGGATTCCTTCAGAACAAATCAATATTGTATGGGGAGGGCGTTTTGACGGACACAGTGCTTATCGCTCGCGGTTCAGCCCTAAGATAGCCGTACAATACCGGCCCACCGAAAAAGTCAAACTACAAGCTTCTGTGGGAGGAGGCTACAAAGCGCCTGATTTTCGTCAGCTATTGCTTGATTTTACCAATCCGGTCGCCGGGTACTCAGTACTTGGTGCTCAAATTGTACAACAGCGCTTCAGCGAAATGTTAGCTCAGGGCATTATCGAGCGAACGTTACTTCCTACTGAAAACCTATCAACGTTGCGAGCCGAAACCTCATGGGCATATAACCTAGGAGTTGAGCTACAGCCTACCTCTAAGTTATCGGTAAATGTCAGCGCTTTCCGCAACGAAATTGACAATTTAATTGAAACTGTACCTATCGCTCGTAAATCAAATCTGCAGCAGGTTTTTTCGTATCGAAATTTTGCAGAAGTGATTACGCAAGGCTTCGAAGTGAATGCACAGTATCA
>CAYMYI010000113.1:0-13110 GCA_964394585.1 uncultured Roseobacteraceae bacterium | reverse complement strand
AGATATCGGTAGTCGATCCGGCGCCTGAAGCATTTTGCCAGCTTTGTGTATTATCGGGGTTGTTAACAAGGCGTTCCCATTGGTAGGTAGTGCCACCTTTAAAATTGACTTCGAGCTCGGCAAACCCTTGGCATAAACCGCGGACACTAGGGCCAATCACTAAGGGGTTAGGCGCTACAGTAGCAACTACAGGCACACGATTGCTCTCAGTACCCGTACCCGGATCAAAAATAGCTACAAAGAAACGTGTTGTCGATTCTAGGGTAGGTGTCTCAAAACTTCCGGCAGTATCGTTATCTCGTAAAAGAATGGTAAGGCCGGTAGCTTGATCCACAAAATACCAACGGTAATATTGCGCTCCTGTTGCACCTGAAGCTGTCAGCGTTGTAGTTCCAGGTCCACAGGCAATGGTAGAAGGCGTAGGGGTTGGGTCAGGTTGTGCCCACGATGCTATACTGAGTAACAAGCCGATACTCAGAAGTACCCATCTTAAAGACACTAAAAAGTTAGCGTAATTTTTTCGCATACGATTAAGTTGTTTGAGGTGGAAAAACACAGACTTCGGTTGAAAAATATGTTCAAAGTTATTTACATTTTGATTGGAATAAGGTTAAGATTCACCCATATTTTTTAAAAATATGAAACGATATATTTATAATATCGGTAAATTCTTGTAAACGTTTTCTCTTTTCTAAATTAAAATTTTCGAATAGATATCCCCTAATTTATCTGGATATTGTTATTAAATGTAATATTCTATATTAATCAATAACAAACTGCACACAACTAAATAAGCTTAGCTTATTACTAATGATTTTTTTAAAGTATAGTGTTTCCCACCTAGAAAAACACTAGCTTTGCATTTTATACTGACATATCATTTGAATGAATTCATTTTTAGAAACTGGACTTCACTCCTCAATTATAGAAGCAGTTCAGGAATTAGGCTTTACCACGCCTACCCCCATCCAAGCCGAAACAATCCCCCAATTATTAGCATCAGAACGCGATTTAATTGCTTCGGCACAAACTGGTACCGGTAAAACAGCAGCTTTTGGTTTGCCCACCATACACCTCACTCGCACGGAGGAGTCGCACACACAAACACTTGTATTGGCACCTACACGCGAACTTTGCCTGCAAATCACTAAAGACTTAGAAACTTACGCCCGATATGTAAAAGGTGTGCATATTGTGCCGGTGTACGGAGGTTCTAACATAGAAACACAAATCCGGGCATTGGCAAAAGGCGCACATATTGTAGTGGCAACCCCCGGAAGAGCGAAAGATCTCTTGAAACGTAAAAAGCTAGTGCTTTCTGCTGTAGAACGAGTAATCCTCGACGAAGCCGACGAGATGCTCTCTATGGGTTTCCAAGAAGACCTCGATGCGATCTTGGCGACTATACCCGAAGGGAAGCAAATGTTATTGTTCTCGGCTACTATGTCGAAAGAAGTAATGCGAATCACGCAAAAATACATGCAAAACCCGCTAGAAATCGCAGTGGCGAAGGTAAATATAGGTACGAAGAATGTAAAGCATGTATATTATATGGTACAAGCCAAGGACCGCTACGAGGTAGTGAAGCGCATTGCCGATATGCATCCTTCGATTTACGGCATTGTATTTTGCCGCACGCGCAGAGAAACCAAGGAAGTTGCCAACAAGCTAATGCAAGATGGCTATAATGCGGATGCCCTCCATGGCGATCTTTCGCAAGCACAGCGCGATGAAGTGATGGATCGATTCCGCAACGACCAGCTCCAGTTGTTAGTAGCTACCGATGTAGCCGCTCGTGGCCTCGATGTAAACGATTTAACGCACGTAATCAATTATAACCTACCCGACGACCCCGAGGTGTATACCCACCGCAGTGGCAGAACTGGCAGGGCAGGCAAAAACGGGATTTCCATTGCCATTATTCATTCGCGCGAAACGCGGAAGCTTAAAGAAATTGAGCGCCAATCGAACATTACGTTTCATAAGGAACTCGTACCGAGCGGAAAAGATATTTGCACAAAACAATTGTATGCTCTTATTGATAAAATTGAAAAAGTAGACGTAGACGAAGCACAAATAGCTCCGTTCTTAGAACAGATTTATAAAAAACTAAGCTGGCTAAGCCGCGAAGACCTCATCAAACATTTTGTTTCCGCTGAGTTCAATCGGTTCTTGAACTATTACAAAGGTGCACGCGATTTGAATGTTACTGAAAAATCTTCGCGTAAAGATTCTGAACCTGAAAAAGGCCCGAAACGGAGCCGACAGCAAGGTGTGCAATTTGCCCGCTTGTTCATCAATGCAGGAAGCAAGCACAAAATGATGCCTGTACGGTTAATTGGCATGATTAACGAGGCTCTCGATTCTGGCGATGCCGCCATTGGGAAAATAGAGGTAATGAAAAAATTTACCTTCTTTGAAATTGACCAGAAACATGCGCCAAAACTAATGCAAAAACTTACCGGCGAAACGTTTGAAGGCGTCCCGTTGATTGTGGAGTCGGCACAAGACCGCCCCATAGAGCAAAGCAAAGAATACACCCATAAACGGAAGAATAACCGCGCTATATCGAGAAAGCGCAACAGCGACCGAGGTCATAAGAAAGTAAAACGCTAGACCGCAGAAACACTAATAAAAAAAAGCACATGCTCAGAGAGAGTATGTGCTTTTTTTGTGAAGAGAGTAAGCCACAATTAGAAGATGGTTAACCCAAAGAACCGATCAGTTACAGTAAGTAAAAATAATGACCCGAGGATAATCGGACAGATAATGCTGATGGCAAAATTGATGTACTTCGCTGCGAGCGAATTTTTAAATCCGGGGAATCCTTCTTGAAGTTCGGCATATAAGTTTTCTTTCCTCCATATGTAGGCTGCAAATACCGAAATAAGGAACCCTCCTAAGGGTAAGAAGGAGTCGTTAGCTAAGTGCCCAATAAAAGTCATGAAATCAGTTGGCGAATCGCTTCCTAAATACGTGATAAACTCGGTAAAAAAGGTAGAGTAGCCGTTGCCAATCATCGAAGGAATGCCAACAATGAAAATGAAAGCGGCAATGAGCCATACAGCGCGGTTTCGGGGAACGCTGTGTTCGTCTACTACATACGATACTGGCACTTCAAGCAACGATACTGTAGAGGTAAGTGCGGCAAACGAGAGAAGCAAGAAGAATAAGCCGCCAATCACAATGCCCAATACAGGGCCAAACGATTCAAAAACACCTGGTAGCGTTACGAAAATAAGCCCAATGCCACCGTCAGTGGAAAGTCCTTGTGAAAATACAAGTGGGAACATCAACAACCCAGCAATGAAAGCAATGAATACATCGGTAAGGGTAATGAGGGCTGCTGAAGTAATAATATTTTCTTTCTTGCTAAAGTACGACCCATACGTAATGTGCGTTCCCATACCTAACGAAAGTGAGAAGAACGCTTGCCCCAATGCACTGTAAATTACATTAGGGTTCATTTTGCTAAAATCTGGGATGAGATAGAACTCTAGCCCTTTCATAGCGCCGGGCAGGGTAAGTGCATAAATCACCAAAAACACAATAAGTGTAAGTAGAGTGGGCATTAAGATTTTGGAAGCCCGTTCAATTCCGCCGCTTACGCCTTTGGAAACAATCAGCGCGGTAGCACTCATGAATATGATAGAGTAAATCGAAACTTTGATGACATTTTTAATGAAATCAGAAAATTCTGCCCCAATGGCAAAGTTCCCCATCACAATCTCTACAAAATATCCGAATGCCCAAGCGGCTACTACGTTATAAAACGAAAGAATCAGTACTCCGCTGACCACACCTAACTTTCCGATAAAATTCCAATTTTTATAACCTAATACTTTAAAGGCGCCCACCGCGTTTCGCGATGCCTTCCGCCCAATGGCAATTTCTGCTACCATCACCGGGAAACATAAAATAAAGCAAAAAAGAAGATACATAACTACGAAGGCTGCCCCTCCGCCATTTCCTACTTCAAATGGAAATTTGACAATATTGCCAATGCCTACTGCAGAACCTGCAGCAGCCAAGATAAATCCAAGCCTGCTTGAAAAACCACCTCTACTTGCCATATGTGTATGATGTTAAGTTTAAGAGTAAGTGAATGAAAATTAAATGGTGCGTAAATTTTATAAAAAAGGTTCACGCTACAAAACACATTATCAACACTGTTATAGATTGCACAACTTGCCTATACATGAGGGTACAGCACCATTGTTTGCAAGCAATTTCTTGCGGCAAGCACAACTTTTACAGCCTATAAGGGTAAAATTAGGATGATTAGCGTATATTTTCTCAGTTTGATGTGCAAACTCCCATAAATTTTTAAGCATTTCTGCTAAATATTCAATTCTTTTGGCTAATATCATGCGCTGTTTCCGAGGGGAAGACTACCGCGAACTTACAGGGATATGAACGGCATCATTCAATCTATTTAACTTTTAAAAAACGTTTAGTATTAGGTTATGTCAAGACTAAGGTTTGATGCGCTACAAAAAGTGCAAGAGCGCACGTATGTAGAGGTTAAAGCTCCTTCAAACAAAATCTCTGATTACTTCGGAGAGAAGGCTTTCGGTGTGGAGCAAATGCAAAGCCGATTGGCTCCGGAAATTTTTGAGGAAATCAAGCAAGCCATCGAAAAAGGCAAGAAGATTAGCAAAGGCGCAGCCGATGCTATTGCCGCTTCTGTGAAAATGTGGGCAATGGAAAAAGGAATCACACACTATACGCACTGGTTTCAGCCGCTTACCGGAGCCACAGCCGAAAAACACGACACGTTTTTCAATGCAGCCAAAGGTATGGAAAGCTTTAAGGGCAATGCGTTAGTACAGCAAGAACCCGATGCCTCTTCGTTTCCGAGTGGTGGCATCCGTAGCACGTTTGAAGCCCGTGGATACACAGCATGGGATCCTAGCTCGCCTATGTTTATCATGGAAAACACCTTATGTATACCTACGGTGTTTGTATCGTATACCGGCGAGGCGCTTGACTACAAAGCTCCATTATTAAAAGCGAACGAAGCGATTGACAAAGCTGCTACGCGTGTTTGCCGCTTTTTTGACCGCAACGTGAACCGAGTAATCCCGACACTAGGATGCGAACAAGAATACTTCGTGGTAGACCGTGCGTTGTTTGATGCCCGCCCCGATTTGGTAATGGGTGGCAGAACGGTATTCGGGCATGCCCCCGCACGCGGACAACAACTCGACGACCACTACTTTGGATCAATCCCTACGCGTGTGTACCAATTTATGCGCGACTTTGAAATTGAAGCGCACAAGCTGGGCATTCCGGTAAGTACTCGCCATAACGAGGTAGCCCCTAGCCAGTTTGAAGTAGCGCCTTTGTTTGAAGAAATGAACGTAGCCGTTGACCACAACGTACTCCTGAAAGATTTGATGGAACGCGTAGCCGAACGCCATCATTTAAAGGTATTGTTTCATGAAAAACCGTTTGCCGGTTTAAATGGTAGCGGCAAACATAATAACTGGGCTTTGATGACCTCCGACGGGCTGAACTTGTTACAGCCTCGCAGTGCAGCACGCGAAAATTTGATGTTTCTTACCTTCTTTGTAAACACCATCAAGGCAGTACACGAGCATGCCGATTTGCTTCGGGCAAGCATTGCTTCTGCCGGCAACGACTACCGCTTGGGAGCTAACGAAGCTCCGCCTGCAATTATGTCGGTGTTTGTTGGCTCGCAACTTACCGCCGTACTCGATGAACTTGCCCACAATGGCAACATCAAAATTGAGAAAGGCGATAATATGTATATGAAGTTAGGAATCGATAAAATTCCTGAAATCATCTTGGATAATACCGATCGTAACCGCACTTCTCCGTTTGCTTTTACAGGTAATAAGTTTGAGTTACGTGCCGTAGGAGCCGATACCAATCCGGCGGCACCTATGACGGCACTAAACCTTATGGTAGCCCATCAACTTACTCTTTTTGCAAATGAGGTAGAGAAAGAAGTTGAAAAAGGAAAGGAAAAACGCCTAGCGATTGTTGATGTGCTCCGCCGTTACATTCAAGAAAGTGCGCCTATCCGTTTCGAAGGCGATGGCTACTCTGAAGAATGGGAAAAAGAAGCAGAAAAACGTGGACTTTCTAACCTCCGCGATACACCGAGTGCACTCGATGCCTATCTTTCCGAAAAATCGGTAAAATTATTTGAGCAATTCAACGTGTGCTCGAAGCGAGAACTGGAAGCGCGTCGCGAAATCTTGTTAGAAAACTACATCCGTAAAATCCAGATCGAATCGCGGATTATGGGCGATTTGGCACTGAACCACATCATCCCTACGGCAATTACCTATCAAAATAAACTGATTTCCAACGCAAACGGTCTGAAAAGCCTAGGGCTCGACTACACCGCCATTCTCCAAAGTATCGATGAGATTACCAACCACATCGAAACCGTGAAGGTTTTGGTAACCGATATGATCAACGAACGCAAACGCGTGAACAAGATAGAGGATACCCACGCTATGGCAAAAGCCTATTGCGACGATGTGAAAGGAAAGTATTTTGAAAAAATCCGCTATGCAGTTGATAAGCTCGAACTATTTGTTGACAGCGAACAGTGGCCGCTTCCGAAATACCGCGAAATGCTCTTTTTGCGTTAGGTAAACCGAATATGTTCAAGCACATTGCCCCATTTTCAGCCCATGAGAATGGGGCTTTTTTTTAGGTCTGAGGCAGATTTTGCCCAAATTTAATCATGTTGCCGTCTTCATCGAGAATGGCAAATTCGCGCATACCCCAGGGTTTATCTTCTAAAGTACCGTTCGGGTGTACAACTCCTGCGGCTTTCATTTCTTCGAAGAGGTCATCGACCTCGCTTACATACAAGTAACAGCTTGTATTTTCAGGGTGGATTTTATCATCGCATTTCCAAAAGTGAATGACCACCTGGTCGCGGTGTACTACGCCGTAATTAGCATCGTGATAACCGACAGAAAATCCAAGCTTGTGTTGATAAAACTCGATAGTATTTGCCATGTTAAGTGAGGCTAGAACCGGAGCTGCATGCTTTAACATAAGATAGATAGATTTGTTTTTAAATAAGTTATCATCAAAAAAGTAAAACTTACTATAACTTTATACGAGTGGTAAATTTCCTTTTTGGGTATCAAACTTAGTTTTCCGTCATCATGCCTCCGTTCCTTCAAGAAGTAGCCGAAGCGCTCTATCAGCAACATGGGAGTAATTTGTACCGAATTCATGTGGTATTACCCTCGCGGCGTGCGGCAATGTATTTCCAATTGTACTTGCAACGGGTTGTACAACAACCCATCATCGCTCCTAACATCTTATCGATGGATGATTTTGTGCAGCAGATGAGCCGGCTAAAAGTCCCTTCTCAAGTAACATTATTACTTCGCCTGTTTAACACTTACAAGCAATTTGATGCCAAGCGAGAACATAACCTCGAGCGCTTTACCCCATTAGGGCTTACACTATTAAAAGATTTCAGCATGCTCGATAAAAACCTGACCGAAGCCCGTGCGCTCGAAGTGTTCGAGTATCTGAAAGAAGTAAAAGCACTAGAACGTTGGCGCAAAGAACTTGGCGAAAACTTTGACCTCACTCAACATCTTTCCCTATTAAATTACTTTGCTTTTTGGGAATACCTCGAACAAACATACCGCACCTTTCGGCGCGAGCTTCTTGCCGAAGGATTGGCATACAGCGGGCTTGCTTATCGTAAAGTACACGAAAACTTAGAAGCCCTAGCCGAAGAAAAGGCACTTGAACACGTGGCATTTGTGGGATTCTCTCAGATGACCGGCGCCGAGGAAGACATCATCCGTACGTTGCTAAAACTGAACAAAGCTTCAACATTTTGGGATGCCGACCTCTATTACATGGCGAACGAATGGCACGAAGCCGGCGATTATATTCGGAATTATCAAAAGCGATGGCTTTCTTCCGATACTCCGTTTGCCAACTTACTCGCCACTACTCCCAAAACCGTTGAGCTAGTGGCAGCCCCGAACGAACTCAGCCAAGCGCGTTATGCAGGGCAACTCGTGGCAGAAACCATCGAAAAGTTTCAAAAAGAGGGGGCCCTCGAAGCCCTAAAACAGCAGGTAAACCAAGTGGGTATCTTGCTGCCCGATGGCAGCATGCTCAACCCGGTATTGCATTCACTACCCGACTATGCAGAAAGGGGCTTTCCGTTGGCTCAGCATCTGAACCTAACTATGGGCATATCGCTACGCAATTCGCAATTGGCAGATTTGGTCGTCATGTTATTTCAAATGCAAGAGCGGGCGCAACAAAGGAAACGATGGAGTATCTATTATCACGATTTTGAACACCTACTAGCACATCCGTATGTTTTGATGTACCCCGAAACCCGAACAGCAATCGAGGAAATTCTTCTAAAAATCCGAAAGGAAAACCAAGCATATATCACTCAGAAAGAAATTCAAGAGCATTTCAGGGAGGTACCATTCTTACGCCAACTCTTTGAAGGGTGGGAGGGCAGTTTCCAAAAGGCAATTCAGCAACTCAAACAATTGTGTAGTACGCTCGATGCCCTCGTTTCGCCAAAAGGGCTAGATCATATGCAACTCTATCAGTTTTACATGCTGCTTAACAATTTAGAAGAAGCTTTTGCTACAAAAACAGCTGAAGATATTTCCCTTCGCACCTTTCGCTTTTTTTTGTTAGAGCTGATGAAAAACCAATCGGTGCCTTTCACCGGCGATCCGATTAGCCCTTTTCAAATTATGGGGATGTTGGAAAGCCGCACCCTCGACTTCGAGCATGTAATTGTACTCTCTTGCAACGAAGGACACCTGCCCAAGAGTAAAGTGCTCGATTCCGTGCTACCTTTCGGTATGCGTGCCCAATACAAGCTGCCCACTTACCAAGAAAACGATGGTTCGTTTGCCTACACCTTTTACCGATTGTTCCATCGGGCAAAGCGCATCACGTTAGTATACAATACAGCAGCTCAAAGTGGTGGAGGTTTAGCCGGGGGTGAGGTGAGCCGCTTCATACAGCAAATTGAACAAGAGTGGAAAGCTTTCCCCAACATTAATATAGTGCATCGGGCAATTCGGTTGCCTAACCCCGAGTTCACCGAAAAGCAGCAAGATACCATAGAAAAAGACGAAGCCGTATTGAATGCCCTTCGTCATAGCATGCAGAAAGGCTTCAGTCCCTCGGCAATTAATACCTACATTAGCAATCCACTTGAGTTTTTTTACAAAAACGTACTCAAATTTACAGATCCCGAAGAAGTAGAAGAGTGGCTCGATACCCGAACATTTGGCACTATTTTACACAAGGCACTCGAAGATATTTTGAAACCGCACATTGGGCAGGTGGTAACGGCAGAAATGCTTGCGCCTTTTTTGAGAGATGATACCCTGCTGCGCGATTGCATCAAAAAAGCTGTTCAGTATGAAAAAAGCGCTATGGATATCGATACGGGACGAAACTACTTGTTGCAAGAAGCGGCTTTAGACTTAATTAAACGTTACTTAAACCAAGAGCAGAAAGGGAAGCCTTTCCAAGTGGTATTGTTAGAACAATACTTAGAAGGACATGCCACCTTTCCCGATCCTGTTACGGGGGCACTCCAGCGCTTTCGCGTTGCGGGGATGGCAGACCGAATCGACCTGCAACGCGAACAAGGCTATTACCACCTACGCATTATCGATTACAAAACCGGAAGCTATGAAAAGGCACACTTAAAAGCGAGCGACCGCACCGTTTTATTGCTCGAATCCGAGAAAGCAAAAATTATACAGCTGCTATTATATAAGTTTTTGGTAATCAGTGAGATTCAGCGTGGAAGCTTAAAGGGAATACCCGAAGATTTCGACCTAGAACGCGATAAAATAAGTAGTGGATTCGTCTTTTTTCGCAAACTTTCCCACGGCTATGTACAATATCAACTCGCAGATGCTCCTGAAAACTACGAAGCTTTCCTTACCTATACCCATGATTTTTTAAAAGTGATAGGGCAAGATGTACTAAACCCTGCCAAATTATTTACAGTAGAACCTTCTGATTTTCAGCCTTATATTCAGAAGTTTAGTGCTCATCATAACGGTGGCACAGCACAGTGATTGGCATGTGGACGTAGGCGAAATTATTAGGGCTACAGGCAGTAAATACATGCATAAGTTTTCCTATCTTGGGCATCATTTCATAATGTATTTCTTTAGATGAAAAGAACCCTTTGTACCGTACTCGTTGCCATTACGGGAGTTTTGGTAATGCAGCACGTTGCCTTTGCGCAACAAACTTGGACGTGGGAGTACTACGGTATTTCCATAGATTTCCCCGATGGTTTTCAGGTAGTAAAAAATACCGAAAATGAATTTGAAGCAAACGGAAACGAGATGAGTTTCTACATGTACATTTTTGAGGAAGATATTGCCGCAGAAGACATGGAAAATGCCACGTTACAGGTAGCCTCAGAAATGGAACTAGAAGAACTCGACGATGTACAAGCCATCCAAACCCGTAGTTTCGAAGGTATGTACGTAGCCGGATACCGCGAAGGCGTGGCAATCCTTCTATGTGGGCTAATTGACCCATCGACTTCCACTAACTTTTTCGTGGTAATCGCTTTTAACGATGAGGATATGAACGCCGAAGAAGCTGCTTTTACAATGCTCGATAGTATTCGGAAAAATTAGCATCCATCGCATTAGCTCATTTATTGCAAAAGAGGCTGTCCTTTCAAAGGAACAGCCTCTTTTTTATACGAGAGAAAAATTTACTAGAAACAATGAATCCTTACAGATTAATAGCATAAGCTGCTAACGCTCATTCATACAGAATTGGTAGTACTCGCTATCAATCACCACGCCGGATACTCGTGCTTTTTGGAAGAGTTGGCAGGCTTTCAGGGTATTGCCAATTTTGAGTACTGCTTTGCCTTGCAAGTAGAGTAGCAATCCTCCAATATATTTATAGTTAGGTTTAATAGACGGATGCTCCTTAAAGTTTTCGAGATGAATCAGTGCCACTTCAGCATCTAATTCACAGCTTTCGAATTTTTCCAATTCAAAATAAGATTTAGCCCGTTGTTCTACCGTTTCTACAAGGTTGAGGGGCTCGTCTAATTCTTCCTCATAATTTTGGATGTAATCCGTAAAGTGAATGATTGCGTTTTGGTGGTCGTTGGCTTTGGCATAAATCTCTCCTAAAATGCGGTAAATTTTAATATCAATGGTAATAGTAGTATCTTTTTTAGCTAACCGAAGGTACTGGTTGGCTCGTTGGAATGCTTTTTCGAGATAGTTTCCCGGTTCGCCTGATAGATTTTTGGAGTGTAAATACGCTAATTGCCGAATGGCTTCTAGGTCGTATCGGTCGGCTGCTTTGGAATACCACTGGAAACTTGCCGTGTAGTTAACCGGGACATTGCATTTGCCATGCAGGTAAATATCGGCAAGCAGTTTCTGTGCTTCTAGTTCTCCGTTCTTCCCCGCTTCGGTCAGCCAAGTAACGGCTTGCACATCGTTGAGTTTGTAGTAGTATTTCCCTAATTTAAGTTGTTCGCCTGTATCGCCTTTAGCAGCTTTGTATTTTACATATTCTAGGTCATTTTCGTTTACATATTTCTTAACATCGTAGTTAGAAAGGCGATATTGTGCTAAACCGAACCCACTATTTGCCGATTGTAAATACCAACGTACTGCACGGGTTTCATCTTTTGGTACGCCTTTTCCGGATGCATACATTTCGCCAAGTACAAAACGAGCAGAGTCGTTACCGAGGTAGGCGGCTTTTCGGAACCACAGAAAGGCAATTTCAGGATTTGCAGCAATGCGATAGCCTCCTTTTTCGTACATATTGCCCAGTGTCATGATAGCCGCTTCGTGGTCTTGCAGCGCTGCTTTTTGGCAGTATTCCATAGCCTTGTCGAAGTCTTGAGGAAAGCCTTGTGCTCCGGAAAGATAGTTAAGGTATAAACGATATTGACTTTCCGCATCGCCATTATCAGCTTGGTATACTAAATAGTCTTTGGAGTTCGTATCCGAGAATTTCCGAACATTAAATTTTCGCAATTCCGCTTCTGCGCTAAGTTCACCTTGATTTGCCGCAGCCAGCAGATATTTAACAGCAAGCCGGTTGTTTTGTGGAACGTAGACCCCTTTTGCATACATGAGCCCTAGCGATAGTTGCGCTTTGGAATAACCTGCATCGGCAGAGCTTTTGTAAAGTTCGTAAGCTTTTTTCATGTTCCTACTCGCGCCTTGTCCGGTTTCATATTTTCGTGCTAGCTCATAATCTTTTTCAGGGTTGCCGCTACCTGCAGTAGTTTCTTTTTCGGTGAGTTTCTCCTGATATTTTACGTAAGCACTGCTGTTTTTATCAGCATATTGCTCCACCGGCATTTTTTGTAGCTTATCAAAAGCATTGGTATATCCTTGCTCAAAGGCAATCAGATAGTATTTTATGGCATCTTTTAGGCTTGGAGTAATGCCAACACCTTGTTCGTATGCGATACCTGCTTGGTAGCTCGCTTCGGCGTGCCCACCTTGCGAGGCGGTTTTATAATAGGTAAGTGCAATGGCCTCATTTTTATCCACCCCGGTTCCTTTGCTGTAGATGCGACCTAAAGCATACAAAGCAGAATCGTATTGTTGTAGCGAAGCTTTTTCGTAATAATCGAGGGCTTTTTTAATATTTTGTTTTTGCCCCATTTCACCATTTTCATAGACTTTTCCGAGTTGATACAGAGAGGTGGGATCTCCTGCATTAGCACGCCCTTTTAACGTGTTAATATCGTTTATCGGGCTTTGTGCCATCATGCCACTGGCTAAAAAGGTTAAATATACAATGGCTGTAATGGATATTTGTTTCATGGCTATTCTGTATGTGGTATGCAATGTGAAAGTTTCCACACTGTAATCGTTTGTTGGTATAATATAAGCGTTTTGTGCAAAATATTATTACTCAACTGTTTGAAAAAGTAACGATTTATGCCTGAAATCTCACATTTTGTGAATGAAATGTAAGGTTTTGCGTATAAAAGTTTGCGAAGATAAGAGAAGAGCGCTCGGGATTGCCAAAAAAAAAGGTATCAGCTAGCCTAATTTTAGCTAACTCATACCTTTTTGTAAAAGGGCA
>CAYMYI010000112.1:1861-13115 GCA_964394585.1 uncultured Roseobacteraceae bacterium | reverse complement strand
CGGGCTGAAACCTTTGCATCCTATCAACTCACAAGAGGTACGAAAGAGTATTGGCTTGTAGTTGAAACGTACGAAGAAGGCAAAGCCTACAGTTTAGCATTGTTAGAAACAGAAGCAATCCGTATTGAAGTAAGCCTCAATAAGTTTCTTTCAACCTTAGAGTCAGAAGGGCACGTCCCCATTTATATCAATTTTGAATCGGGAAATTCTTCTATTCCAGAAGGAGCTACCGTTGTGTTAAAACGCATTGCCCAACTACTTACGCAAAACCCGCATATTAACCTAAGCATCGAAGGGCATACCGATAATGTAGGCAATGCAAATAGCAACAAAGTACTTTCTGAACAGCGTGCTATTGCCGTAATGAATGCGCTGATTACCATGGGGGTGAGCCCCGAGCGTTTAAAAGCCGTAGGAATGGGGCAAAATCAACCGGTTGCCGATAACACCACCTTTGATGGCAGACAGCGAAACCGGCGAGTAGAATTAGTAAAAATACAGTAGCCGCCCTGTTAAGCTAATTGGTTCCAAATTTCCCACGACTTTTCGGCTTGCAACACCAGCATTTCCAACCCATTTTTTACATCGGCTCCTTGTTGTTTTCCCTTCCGCATAAAAAGCGTTTCGGAAGGATTGTACACCAAATCGTGCAAAAAGTGACTAGGGGTTAATGCCTCATACGGAAGTTGGGGGCACACCTCCGTTTTTGGCGAAGTGCCCAACGGAGTTGTATTGATAATTAGGCGAAACGATGCCAACATCGGCGCATCAAGCGTATCGTAGGTGAAGGTTACCTGCCCGTCCACCTCTTGGTGGCTACGCGATACCCACTGATAGGAAATGTTCAAATCTTGTAAGGCAACTTTTACGGCTTGTGAGGCTCCTCCCGTGCCTAAAATCAGTGCGTGGGGCCTTGCCTCGCCGAGTTGGTTCAACAACGATTGCTTAAACCCGTAGTAATCGCTGTTGTAGCCTACCAAACCTTCGTTGGTTATTTTAATCACATTGACAGCACCTATTCTCCTCGCGCTCTCATCTACATTAGCCAAATACGGCAATACTGCGAGCTTATGAGGTATGGTTACGTTGAGTCCTTTCAGTTCAGGATACCGCTGTATAAGTTCAGGTAGTGCATTAATATCGGGTAAGTCGAACAGCTCGTAGCGGCAATCGGTAATCCCTTCTTTTTCAAATTTATCGGTAAAATATTTTTGTGAGAATGAATGTGATACCGGGTGCCCGATTAGTCCGTATAGTTTCATAAGCAAGAAATTTTGCAATAAAAACACCATCGGAAATTAAACTCCGAGGGTAAAAATGTAAGAAAAGATATCGCACAGAGTGCGCTAAAACCATTTGATGAGCGACTCTGCCATTTTGCGAACTGTATTTGTGTATGGCGGATATAAAGGCTTCAAACTAGTAAGCCCGGTGCGTTGCGTTAGGACTGCCCGCTCGTTGGAAAACGCTTGGAACCCATAGAATCCATGGGTTTTCCCAATGCCACTATTATTTACCCCTCCAAAAGGTAAATTCGGGTTCACAATGTGGGTAACGCAATCATTAACACTTACCCCCCCAGAAGAGGTTTGCTCTAAGAAATAATTCGTATGCGATCCTTTAGTACTGAACACATACATCGCCAATGGCTTTGGCTTACTGTTAATGAGGCGCACTACTTCTTCTTTGGTTTCGTAGGTCATTATCGGGAGAATAGGGCCGAAGATTTCCTCTTGCATAATTGTCATATCGTCGGTTACTTCTGTAAGTAATGTTGGCGCTATGTAATTATTTGCCGCTTCTACTTTCCCACCAATTGCAATTTCAGCTCCTTTTTGGAGGGCATCTTCCAAGAGCTGGTTTAGCCTAGCGAAGTGTTTTTCGTTTACAACTCGGGCAAACGAATCCGAATTTTCAACTCCAGTCCCTCTCGGATTGTAAAAGGTATCGATAGACTCCTGCATTTTTTTGATAAAGTTTGCCACCCTCGACTTGGGAACCAACACGTAATCGGGGGCAATGCAGGTTTGCCCGGCATTCAAAAACTTACCCCATGTAATTTTCTCAGCAGCATCTGTCAAATCAGCCGATTCGTCAATCACGGTAGGCGATTTTCCCCCTAACTCTAGTGTTACCGAAGTAAGGTGTTTCGCCGCCGCTCCCATCACGATTTTCCCCACTTGGGGGCTTCCGGTAAAAAACACGTGGTCAAACGGAAGGGCAAGTAAGTTTTGCGAAGTTTCTACGCCTCCTTCAAATACGGTTACCTCCTCTGGCGTGAATGTTTCGGCAATCATCTGTTTGAGCAAACCCGAGGTATGCGGCGTCATCTCAGAAGGTTTGATGATTGCCGTGTTGCCAGCTGCAATGGCATACACTAGCGGACCAACCGCTAAAAAAAATGGGTAATTCCATGGGGCAATAATCAAGCTCACTCCTTTGGGTTCGTACACTACTTTCGACGATGACCCCACCAACGTAAGTGGAGTAGGCACGGCTTTGGGTTTCATCCAAGCGCGCAAATGCTTGATGGTATGCTTGATATCGGCAATGGAAGGAAACACTTCAGAAAGTAGCGTTTCTGCGGCTGGCTTTTGGAAATCTTTCAGCAGCGCTTCTTCAATCTGCGGGGTGTAGCGTTCGATGGCTTCATGTAATTGCCGCAGTTTTTTAATGCGCTCTGAAGCCTTACTAGTGCGCAGTGCATGGGCTTTTTCTTGCTGAGCGGCAAATACTTCTTGTATTTTCTCTTGTTGGTTTACTTCGGCAGTGGCTGTTGTCATAATGGTTACGTTTTCAATAAATAATGAAGTCCTGCAAAAATTTCTTTTCACTTTCGGTGTGTATTAAAATACAAATTTTAGCGGAAAATGTGTCATAGTTTACCGCAACTTATTCGGATAATAAAACCGTTTTTTAAGCCTTTGCGTTACATCGCCTTTGTGCCGATAGCCCTGATACGTTCCCCAAAACTGCATAAAACGGAAGCGTGCTATCTGAAAGAAGTTCGTAAAAAGCATCCCCTCTCGTAGAGCATGGGCATAGTCTGAAAAGGTATTGAACAAAAACAGCCACAGAAAATCGAAAAAACTAAACGTGGCATGAGGGAAAATATTCTTATACGCAATTGCCTCGCGGCGGTATCGATTTTTCGTTTGCGAAGGACGCTCCTCATGGATGTGCACAATAGGCGCTTCGGCTACATAGGCTATCTGGTATCCTTGCTTGAGCATATGGTTTGCCCAGTGCAAATCTTCAAGGCCGGTCAGTGACTCGTCGTAAGGGAAGCGTTCCCACAATTCCTTGCGAATAGCCGCATTGGCATTGTTGCAAAAGGGGTGGTCTTGGTTCCAGTGCGATTCTGCCGGAAACCATTTTTTAAAGACTTGATGCTCGGCGTATTGAGTGAGCTTCGCATCGCCAATTTGCCTGCCATAACTCAACGCCACTTTGGGGTTTTCGAAAGGAGCTACAAGCCGTTCTACCCAAAAATCATCAACCGGATAGACATGCGCACTGGCAAAAATCATGATTTCGCCTGTAGCTGCGGCAATTCCTTTGTTAAGTGCCCTGCCGAATGTAAACTCTTCGGAGCGAATGTGCACTACGCGCACAGGAAACGTCGCGGCAATGTCTAGGGTGCGGTCTTTTGAACCCGAATCGACCAATATTACTTCAATTTCATCTTTTACAGATTGGGTAAAAATCCGTTCAAACAACAGTCCAATGTACTTTTCTTCGTTAAACGCCCTTACGACAATCGAATATTTCGCCATAGCTACCTACCAAATCGTTTCGTGTATTGGGCAAAAGTACAGTAAACTTAGCGATGAGGCTTAAAAAAGCGAGAAATGCCCTCAAATCGTTGGGTGCGTTGGCAATCATCAAACTCAAGGAAGCACAAAGTGTTAAAACGGCAAACAATCTGCATTATGGCACACACACTCCGATTAGTATTAGGCGACCAGCTCAACGAAAAGCACCCCTGGTTTCAGCAAGTAAATCCCGAGGTGCTTTATGTAATGATGGAAATTCGCCCGGAAGCTACCTATGTAACACATCATATTCAGAAACTACTCGGTTTTTTTGGGGCAATGCGCTGCTTCAAACAACGGATGGAAAGCCAAGGGCATCGCTTCCGTTACTTCCATTTAAACGATGCGGATAACGCCCATTCTTTTAAGGAAAACCTTGAAAAGGTAATTACCGAAGAGGGCATTCAACATTTTGCCTATCAACTTCCCGACGAATACCGCCTCTATGTCTTGCTCAATAGCCTAGCTCCTACGCTTTCGCTTACCTCGTACGAGGCAGTAGAAAGCCATCATTTCCTTACCACTCGCTACGAGCTAGCCACCATGTTTAAGGGGAAGAAACAATTTTTGATGGAACGCTTCTACCGAAAAATTCGCAAAAATTACGATGTTCTAATGGAGCCTTCGGGCAAGCCGATTGGGAGCAAATGGAATTATGACGCACAAAACCGCCAGAAATATAAAGGAGAAGTATCTGTACCACCCCCACTTACCTACCAACACAACCTGAGCGAATTAGCCTCTACAATTCAAGACATGGAAATCCCTTCCATTGGTACGGCAGATGCCGCTGCCTTTTCTTGGCCGCTCCACCGCGAAGAAGCCCTCGAGGTATTACAGTACTTCACTCAGCACTTGTTAATCCATTTTGGAACTTACCAAGATGCCATGCATACACAGTACCCCTACTTGTTCCATTCGCGTTTATCGTTTGCCCTCAACGTAAAGATGCTTCATCCACTCGAAGTGGTAGAAGCTGCTACGCAGGCTTGGGAACAAAACGATGAAATTTCGATTGCGCAAGTAGAGGGCTTTATCCGGCAAATTATAGGTTGGCGCGAGTATATGCGGGGGATTTACTGGGCAAAAATGCCCGATTTTGCCCAATTAAACTACTTTGAACATACGCGCAAACTTCCCGATTTTTATTGGGATGGAGCTACCCACATGCGCTGTTTAAAAGAAGCTATTCGTGGTTCGTTAACGCAAGCGTACGCTCACCATATTCAACGGCTGATGGTTACCGGAAATTTTGCCCTGTTAGCTGGCATCTCCCCCGACGAGGTCGATCAGTGGTACCTGGGTATCTACATCGATGCACTCGAGTGGGTAGAAATTACCAACACCCGCGGTATGAGCCAATTTGCCGATGGTGGCATTGTAGGCACTAAACCCTACGTATCTTCTGCAAACTACATACATAAAATGGGCAACTATTGCAGTAAATGCTCTTACGACCACAAGAAAAAATATGGAGAAAATGCTTGCCCATTCAACAGCTTATACTGGGATTTTTACCACCGCAACCGCGAAAAACTTGAAAAAAACCCACGTATCGGGATGATGTACCGCACGTGGGATAAAATGCAAGAAGAGGAAAAAACAAAAATTTTAGCACAAGCCGAACGCTACTTGGCGAATATTGAAACGCTTTGAGGCAAGCACGCTAACGCTTTACCATAAATTTTTGGGTAATTACGTTTTCTTCGTCTAGAGTAAGGGTATAGAAATACACCCCAGGCTTTAAATCTTCGATGGAGAGTTGCAAATGAGTACTTCTTTGAGAGAGTAATACCGATTTTAACTCGCTCCCTAGCACATTGCGTATGGTAATTGTAGCGCGGGGAGCATCGTGTGCAAGCTGATAATCGAACCGGATGAACTCCGTTGCCGGATTGGGAAACAAATTAGAGATACTAAGCCGATGGTCTGCGTATAAAAGCTCTTCTTCTGCATAGCGTACTTGAACGTTCTGTTCCAGAAGCTGTGCGGTTTGTGCTTGTAAGCCACAAATTGGGGCACCAAAGAGCAATAGCCATAAAAATAGCCGAGCAGACATCATTTAAAAAAATGGGGTAAAAAATCTTTTCAAATAGAAATGTATTGCGTTAAGGAGTTTTTCCGAATATAAAAAATCATACGAATATCACCCAAAACAAGGGATATATTTTACATAATAACTCCCATTTACTCTATCCGTTTTAAGGTGAAATTATAAATGCCTCCTGAGCGGCGCTCACGCGCTTTAATCGTATTGTAGCGCAACCTGCGAACGTGCCACTCGTGCACAAAAAATGGAGGAATTGGCTCATGAAAATAAAAATGGATAATGCGGTCTTCGTTGCAACTTCCATCAAAACAACCTGTGGCAAGGTAGTCGTACTCCCAAAGACCTTCTACCGCATTGAGAGTACCGGTAGCATCAAAAAAGTAAAGTACTACAAGCCGATTAGGTAAAAACTCAATTTCAAACGGAGCATACACTCCGGTAATATCAGAGCGATTTACTGCCCAATTATCACGGTATTTTACTTCATCGAAGCGCCAAACGCCTGAGATGCGTTCGTGCATGGGTTTGAGCCATTCGGGATCATCGCAAGCGGTAAACAGATAAGCAAAGGCGAATAAGGCAAGGAGGAAAACTGTTTTTTTCATGGTAATAGCAGGTTGAGTTAATTTTTACCAAGTTAATAAAATTGTCTTTTTTGTCATAATTAATAACTTGTATTTGTTATTATTATTGCTGAGGGATTTCATTACCCAGATTTTTCGTCCTACAATGGCGATTGCCCAAAAGGTATGTCTAACTTTTTACAGACTTGTATCTTTACATAATACAGTTCCTCCGATTTTCATTGCCAACACTTTCAACCCAACGGAACGCATGAGGCTCATTTTTTTCGTAGTAATTTTACTGAGCAGATTTTCTTATCATGTTGTACAAGCGCAAACCCCTTCGCGCGATACCGTGCGTATTTCGGCAAATTGGGAGGCTGTAACTCTCGAGGTAGCTTTAGAAGAATTGAGCAGCCAATCTGGAGTTCCTATCACGTACAGCCGTTCATTTTTACCGAACACCCCTATTACGTTGCAAATCAGCCAACGTTCAGTATCGCAAACACTGGAAAAATTATTAGAGGGTACTTCGCTTACGTTCCGATGGGTAGGTAACGAGTTGCTCGTTGTGCCTCGTACTCAAAAAAGCTCACCTCAAAAAATCACGCTCAATGGTATCGTGAAAGATGCTACAACCCACGAAGAACTAATTGGTGCTTCGGTATTTTACCAAAAGCAAAACGAAGCGAAACCACATGGGTCTACTACGAATTTGAATGGCTTTTTTGCTACGCAACTCTCAAAAGGCAACTACACTATTTGGGTAAAATACCTAGGATACGAATCGCAACGCCATATGTGGCACCTTGAAAAGGATACTTCGGTTACCATAGCTCTGCAACCTACTCCTTTCCAACTAAGTGAAGTTACCGTTTCGGAAAACCGCGATAGCCTCACTCAGCTCGCTTTCTTGAGCAACACTGTGAATTTGCTTCAATTAAAAACGGAGATGATTGAAAACGTACCTGCATTCTTAGGCGAAGCCGATGTGGTACGTAGCTTACAATTATTGCCTAGTGTGCAAGCTATCCCCGAAGGAAGTTCGGGGCTTTTTGTACGAGGCGGAAACGAGGGGCAAAACCTTGTGTTGCTCGATGGGGCACCTATTTATAACCCTAACCATATGTTTGGGCTGTTTTCCATTTTTAATACCGATGTTGTAAAGCATGTTGACCTATACAACGAAGCATTTCCTGCACGATTTGGCGGGCGGATTGCCTCTGTAGTGGAGGTACACACCAAAGATGGCAACCGAACACAAAGCGAACTTGCGGGCTCGGTGGGCAGCATTGCGAGCCATCTGACCTACGAGGCTCCTTGGGCAAAAGGAAAAGGCACTTTTTGGGTAGGTGGTCGGTTTACGTATATCGACTTACTTATGCAGCTTTTTTCGTTCCAACTCCCTACCGACGATCGCTTTTACTTCTACGACATTAACCTAAAAGCCACATGGCGCGATGCGAAAAAAGGGAAGTTTGCTTTTTCTGCCTACATAGGGCGCGATAACTCCGGGCTAGGCAGCACTTCTACCTATTCGTGGGGCAACCAGGCGTATTCCCTGCGGTGGTCGAAGCCTATAGGCAACCGTTGGTTTTCGGAGTCAACGTTGTTTTACAGCAACTTCGATAACACTACCGAAGTAAGTTTGGTAGAAACACAAGGCTATCGGCAAGCTTACGATTTATGGGACTTAGGTTTTCGGCAATACATCAATTACTACCATAACGATAACATATCGCTGGAGTTCGGGGTAGAGGCAATCCAACACGAATATAACTTAGGGACAATCGAACCGCTCGATTCACTTTCCATCGTTGTCCCCGAAAGTGTAAGCCCTACCTACGTGTGGGAAAGTGCCGCTTTTGCCGAGTTAGAATATGCGCTTTTTGAACGTTTTCGGGTACGCGCCGGCATTCGATACAGCCGATTTGACCATATAGGTCCAGGGAGCCAATATGTATATAATGTACATCCGGTGGTTTCTCCCTCTACCAATAATAACAACATTATAGGGCAGGAATTTTACGATTCTGATGAGTTTTACGATACCCAATCGGGGGTAGAACCACGCCTTTCTATGAGTTACCGGCTTTCGATGCCGAGTTCTCTCAAGTTAACCTACACACGCATGTTTCAGTACTTGCACTTACTCTCGAACCAAGGGACAGTTCCTCCACTTGCCTTGTGGTTTCCTTCGAATCGGCACATGCCAGCACAATATGCCGATTTGTTCTCGTTAGGCTATTTCCATCAAAAAGCCGAAGGCAAGTATCGGTTTTCGGTGCAAGGGTATTACCGCATCACGCGGAATCAGCTCGATTTCAAACCCTCCGCCAGTATTTTTTTGAACGATCATATTGAAACCGAGGTACTAAACGGGCGAAACCGAGCTTTCGGAGCTGAATTTCTTCTTTCTAAGGATAAAGGAAAACTCAAAGGCTCGCTCTCCTATACGTTTTCTCGTTCGTTGCAAGAAATTGATGGGATTAACCAAGGGGAAGCGTACCCCTCTTCGTTCGATCGGCAGCACAATATTGCCGTTACCATGAGCCACCCATTGGGCAAGCGGTGGCGTTTTTCTGCTAATTGGCTTTTTGCGTCGGGGGTAGCCTTCAGTTTTCCGGCAGGCCGCTACGAGAAAGACGGCATCCTTTTACCCTATTACACCGCCAGAAATAGTTTCCGATTGCCCAACACCCACCGCCTCGATCTTTCGTTCACACTGCGCCCAAAAAACACGAATCCAAGTGCGAAAACAGGAGAGTTAAACCTCTCGCTGTTCAATTTTTATGGAAGGGAAAACCCGTATAGCTATGTTTTCCGACAGAGTGCCGACGACCCCTCGCGCACAGAAGTAATTAAGCTATTTTTATTCACGGTACTCCCTGCCGTATCATATAAGTTTCGGATATAGACAATAACAAAAGAAAACCCTATAACAAAGTGATTGTTTATGCTCTTCGATCCATTCAAGTGTAATACATCGAAAATTCATTTCGTTTACGTAGGTTTCATAGTAAGTTGACGCAGGGTAAAATAGGCATTGAAGTGGGGGAAATTTCTTTGTAGAATATTTCATCCATTCTTAATCATAAAAGCCTATACAGCATGATTACCAACCACTTACGTGAATTTTTAATTATGCTCCGTAACATCGCCTTGTTTCTTATGGTGGTGCTTATGGTGCTAGGTTTGCGCGAAGCGAATGCGCAAACTATTGAACCGGCATTGCGTCCTTTCTACCACGGCGTAGCATCCGGTGATCCCCTACCCGATCGGGTAATTATTTGGACACGCGTTACCCCAGAGTCTGTGGGCAATGTTACCGTCCGTTGGCAAATGGCAACCGACCCGCAAATGCAAAATGTAGTGCGCACCGGCAGTGTTGTTACCAACGCCAGCAGCGACTACACCGTCAAAGCAGATGTAACCGGGCTACAACCCGGCACTACCTACTACTACATGTTTACGGCACTCAACCGCAATTCTTTGGTAGGAAAAACGAAAACAGCACCTATTGGCAACGTAGACCACGTTCGTTTTGCGGTAGTTTCGTGTAGCAACTTGCAGCATGGCTATTTTAATGGATATGCGCGCATTGCCGACCGCACCGATTTGGATGCCGTTATCCACCTGGGTGACTACATTTATGAGTATGGAGGAGTTGGCTCATATGGCGACTCAGCCTTGGTGGCAAGTGGTGCTAGAGCTCACCTGCCCGCAAAAGAAATTCTAACGCTCGACGACTACAGAACGCGTTATGCCCAATATCGCCTCGACCCTGACTTGCGCCGTGCGCACCAGCAACATGCGTTCATCACGATTTGGGACGACCACGAGTCTGCCAACGATGCCTATGAAGACGGTGCGGAAAACCATGACCCTGCCACAGAAGGTCCTTGGGCCGACCGCTTAGCTATTTCGAAGCAGGTGTATCGCGAGTGGATGCCTATCCGCGAGGTAGAACCTTTATATCGTACCATCCACTATGGTAATTTGATAGACTTAATCATGATTGATACGCGTATCCAAGGCCGCGATATGCAAATCACTAACTTGGCAGATCCCGCACAAGCCGCTGAGTTATTCAACCCTACACGTACACTCTTAGGCGATACGCAGGAACAATGGTTAAAAGACCAACTGACCAACTCGCAAGCAAGATGGAAAGTAATTGGCAACCAGGTGATTTTCTCTGAATTTAATGTGGGTTGGTTCGCTGGGGCAGATGGTATCGAAGGCACTACCCCAGAACTCTATGAACAAACCTTCCTCGATATTTGGGACGGATACCCTGTGGAGCGCGATGCCATCATCGACCATATTTCTGGGGCTTCTACCGGTAATAAAATCAACGACGTAGTCATTCTAACCGGTGATTTCCACTCAGCATTTGCCTTCGACGTAGCAAAGCGACCTTCCGTATTTTCTTTAAACTTAGATGGTACACCCGCCACTCCAGATTACAACCCTACTACTGGAGCTGGTGCTATCGCCGTAGAGTTTGCTACTCCTAGCGTTACGAGCGCCAACTTCGATGAGAACCTCGACCCGGTAACATCGGCTATCGTTGAGCAGCAAATCAACAATCCGTTCCCAGAAGGAACACCCGGTTTAGCAGGGGTTAACCCAAACCCGCACATGAAGTTTAACGATTTGGACCGCAACGGTTACTTCATCCTCGATATTACCGATGAAAAAGTACAAGCCGATTTCTACTTCGTAGAGGCTATTTTAACTCCAAATGCAAACGAATCGAGAGCAGCAGGTTTCTTTACCAATACCGGAGAGAACCATTTAAATACTGCCACCGAAGCAGCAAC
>CAYMYI010000112.1:0-1848 GCA_964394585.1 uncultured Roseobacteraceae bacterium | reverse complement strand
AAAACGCTACAAGATACTCCCGCACCTAACTTACCACTAGGTTTCGAAGAAGAAGATTGGGTAAATAACGACCCTGCCTTGAACCTAAAATTCATTGGCCGCTACAATACTGGCCTTGGCGTAGGTGCTGCGGAAATCCCTGCCTACCACGCAGGTACAAAGCGCTTATTTTTGGTAAGTACTCCTGAAAATGGCAACCCTTCTGTGCAGATTATCGACATTGCGAAACCGAACAATCCTACCCTTGTTTCCAACATCAATGTTACGCAATTTGGCGCAGCCGCCAACAGTGTAGATGTAAATGAAGCAGGCATCGTAGCCGTAGCCATTGAAAACAATAATAAACAAGCAAACGGCTTCGTCGTATTTTTCGATACCAACGGAACAGTACTTGGCCAAGCTACCGTAGGGGCACTCCCCGATATGTTAACCTTCACTGCCGATGGCACTAAAGTGTTGGTTGCCAACGAAGGAGAACCTAATGCCAACTACGATAACGACCCCGAAGGGAGCATCAGTATTGTAGATATTTCAGGTGGTGTGGCTAACGCAACAGTACAAACAGCTACGTTTACCAGTTTTAATACACAAATAGAGCAACTTAGAACGAGTGGTGTGCGCATCTTCGGGCCGAACGCTTCGGTAGCACAAGACCTTGAGCCAGAGTATATCACCATTAGCCCTGATGGTACTACCGCATACGCAATCTGCCAAGAAAACAACGCCCTAGCCATTGTGGATATCGCTACGGTAACCGTATCGAACATCCTGCCTTTAGGCTTTAAAGATCATAGCTTGGAAGGTAATGGCATGGATGTAAGTAACGAAGACAATGGTATTAACATCGGGCTTTGGCCGGTGAAAGGTATGTACCAGCCTGATGCCATCGCCTCGTATGAGGTGAACGGTCAAGTGTATTTGGTTACAGCAAACGAAGGCGATGCTCGTGAGTATGAAGGCGATGTAAATGAGTTTGTAGAAGAAGATCGCGTACGCGACCTAACGCTTGACCCAACCGCATTCCCCAATGCAGCTACACTACAAGCCGATGAAAACTTAGGTAGATTAACGGTAACCACCACCTTAGGGGATACCGATCGCGATGGAGATTTTGACGAATTGTATAGCTTCGGAGCGCGTTCATTTACGATTTGGAATGCTTCTACCGGGGCAGTTGTGTACGATAGCGGCGACGACATCGAACAGATTTCTGCAGGAATCGCTGCCGATATTTTCAACTCGAACCGAGGTGGCGATTCTCCAGACAACCGAAGCGACGATAAAGGACCTGAACCAGAAGGCGTTGTATTGGGCACAATCGATGGTAGAACCTATGCCTTCGTAGGGTTAGAACGCCAAGGAGGAATTATGGTATTTGATATTACCGACCCTGCTGCGCCTTTCTTCGTGCAGTACGAGCGCTCTACCGTTCCTACCGACGACTCGCCAGAAGGACTCATCTTTGTAGACGCTGACCAAAGCCCGAACGGCCGCCCGTTGGTAATTGCTGCATACGAGGAAAGTGGCACTGTTGCTATTTTCCAAGCTGGCGATTTGACCGACCGCTACCGCAACGATAACCCACCGTTTGCCATGCGTTTTGCAGGCCGTTACGATACCGGCTTAGGCGTTGCCG
This sequence comes from uncultured Roseobacteraceae bacterium, assembly GCA_964394585.1. Lineage (GTDB taxonomy): Bacteria > Bacteroidota > Bacteroidia > Cytophagales > Flammeovirgaceae > CAYUJH01. The sequence continues at coordinate 212 of CAYMYI010000112.1, read as the reverse complement.
CAGCGGAAATACCTGCATTCCACCCCGGAACTAACCGCTTATTTTTAGTGAGTACTCCAGAAGAAAACGCAGGTCCTTCGGTAGAAGTAATTGATTTATCGAACATCAACGCCCCTTCAAAAATTGCTAATATTGATGTAACCCAATTTGGAGCTGCCGCCAATAGTGTAGATGTCAATGCGAACGGCGTTGTAGCAGTTGCAATTGAAAAT
>CAYMYI010000111.1:0-13397 GCA_964394585.1 uncultured Roseobacteraceae bacterium | reverse complement strand
TGGGATTGGCAACGCGCATGGGGCATCAGATTTTTTCTGCAAAAATACGAAAAAGCGCCGGGTTGTATGCGCTCGCTGCAACGAAACCTTTTGGCTGCTATTGAACGGTGTAACCGTACAGCTTTGCAAATGTATTTGGCAAAGTAGCCATGCTTTTTGTCATCACTTTTTGATTATTAAGTTCATTTAGTGATGTTTTTCAAAGAAAAACAATTTCTTCTTCAAAACATAAGTTTCTGATTATCAAAATCTTGAGCTTTTACCTTTTCAATGGAATGGTAATCGCTTATAGGGGTATACACCAACACAATTACAACTATGTTATTCGGAACCAAAGCTCCTAAAACCACCGCGCAACCCAAAGGGGTTACGCTTCCTCCGGCAGCACCGGGTGCTGCTAGCGACACTCCCATGAAAGTTCCTAGCTCTCCTAATAAAACAACTTATGGAGAACCACGCCCATACAACTATTTTGTTTTCGTAAGCCCTCAAATATCGAGGTTATCCTATCAGTAAATGTGCGAAATTATTTCTTTCACTCACTCTATTAATTCAATTAAACCATTTATAATCAAACAGTTAAACCAAATCATTTTCTAAAGGAATAGTTTTCGCCTTCTATTTATCAGAAACCATTATAAAACTCACCTCTTAAAACCGATTGTAATTATGGCAAAGCAAGTATTAGATAAAACCGAAATGAATAAAATCTTAGAAAAATTGAACGAAGATATGCGCCTAGTCGACTTTTATAAGTTGAAAGACTTAAAAACTCAAGAAGATATTGATTCTTATTTAATGAGGATAGATCCCAACTATCGCCAACGCGAGGCTGCTGAGCGTTATAAGCGCGAGAAAAAAGCGGCGTTTCGTTTCTTGATGAAGGTGCTTGGTGGCTTGATAGTCCTTGCCGTTTTGGCACACTTGGTACAATCAATGGGGTAATGACTTTCAAGCCTGTAAAGTGGCGGTAAGTTGGGCACGTACTTGAACCATCTCTGCTACGATACTCAAGGCAATCTCTTCGGGGGTTTCCGCTCCAATGTTTAATCCTACCGGGCCTTTAATCTGCTCAATTTCTGACTCCGTAAAACCGGCTTCTCGAAGTCGGTTTTTTCGTTTTTCTTGGGTTTTGCGGCTTCCTAGCGCACCGATGTACGGAATCTGGGCACGGAGCAACACGTGCAAAGCGGGGTCGTCGATTTTGGGGTCGTGGGTGAGCAGTACCGCAAAGGTTTCTCGGGTAAGGGCAATGTTATCAAGGGCTTCTTGCGGCCACTCTTCTAAAAGTTTATGCGGAGCTTGCTCCCAGGCAATTCCTTGAGTGAAGGCTCGTCGTGGGTCGATTAGCGTAGTTGTAAAATCAAACCGATGCGCAAGGGCTACTAGCGCATTGGTAAGATGTGCCGCTCCAAAGATGAGCAAAGGCGTAGGTGTTGCAAATACATTGACAAAGTAGGTGTGTGCTCCTTCTTCTATCAGTTGGCTTCGGCGAGTGCGGTAGCATTGCCAAACTTGTTGTGTGAGGGTTTCTGATAAGGTAAGTGTTCCTTCGGTGGTACCCTCGGAAAGAAGTATGGCATGTTGGGCAGCATTTTCCGTGAGCTGAGATACCCATATGGCTCCTTTTCGCGCGTGTAGTGCATGGGTTAATGTATGCAACCATGGGAAATGGGCGTTGGTCAGTGGGGTGAGCCAAACGGTAATCTTTCCGCCACAGCTCAGTCCTACGTCCCAAGCTTCTGCATCGGAAACCCCAAAGTGTAGTAGCCGACTTTCTCCGGTTTGCCATACATCTTTCACTTGTTGTAATAGGTGTACCTCTACGCATCCGCCACTTACCGAGCCTACAAACTCTAACTCTTCAGAAATTGCCATGCAGCTCCCTACTTTGCGAGGTGCCGACCGCCAGGTTTCTAGCACTATGGCGAGGGCAATGCGTTTTCCTTGGGTATTCCATGCTGAGATTGCCGATAGAATTTCTTGCATACAGTATCTATTCGTTAAAAATATTCCGATATAAAAAAACACAAACTTTTAAATCTATTCTATCTTTTTTAGAAGGGCGCATTCGCGCGATAGGCATTTTTAGGCGTTGGTAATTTCTGCCATAGCGTTCACAAAGGCGTCGAGGTCGGCAAGGGTAGTGTATAAATGAGGAGTTACCCGAATGCCCTTTACGGCGGGCAAATCAATCGCTACGGTAAAAATGCGGTACTCGTCGTAAAGGCGTTTGGCAAGGTCAGCAGGGGTAATGCCTTCTACGCCTACATTGCCCAGCCCACATGATTGTTCCTCGGCGAGCGGTACGTTGAGCACTACGCCGGGGAAGTCTTTTACGCGCTCAGCCCAGTAGTTTTTAAGGTAGCGGAGGCGTTCTTCTTTCCGCTTAGTACCAATGGCATTATGAAACCGTAAGGCAGAGGCAATGGTAAGGTTTGAAGAAACAGGGTGCGTACCAATGTGTTCTAGCTTCCGGATGTCGTCGTCAGCGAAATGAGTATCGCCAAATAGCGGCCACACCTTTTTTATTTTTTCTTTTTTGATGTACAACATACCAAGCCCAACCGGCGTACCTAGCCATTTGTGCAAACTCGTGCCGAAGTAGTCGCACCCGAGGTCAGGAATTTTAAAGTCGATGTGGGCAAAGGCATGTGCCGAATCGGAAATGACCTCCACCCCGTTGGCATGTGCCATCTCGCTAATTTCCTTCACCGGCAGAATTTGACCGGTCAGGTTAATAAGGTGCGTTACTAACATCACCTTGGTTTTATCGGTAATGGCATTTTCGTAGCATTTTACCACTTCCATTTTATTTTTCGGATGGAGAGGTAAATCAATTTTCCGATTGATGATCCCCACACGGCGGACTTGCTGATCGAATGCCTGAATCATGCTGCCGTAGTCTTGCGTTGTGGTAATCACCTCGTCGCCTTTTTCGAGTGGGAGCCCATGGATTACAGTATCAAGTGCCTCGGTAGTGTTGCGGGTAATCGCAATTTCTTCTGGAGAGCAGCCGGCAAATGCTGCTAACTGTTCTTTAATGCGCTGTTTGTCATCCCATTGTTGGGTACGCATATACAGAGCGGGTTGCTGGTTAATCATGCGTACATGGTCAAACTGTGCCTCCATCACTTCACGAGCTTGCAAACTAAAATAGCCATTTTCTAAGTTGATGAAGTGAGGGGATACCGTATAGGCACGTTGCACATGGTACCAAAAAGCCTCGTCGCGTGCGGCTTCTTTCGCCGAAGTATGGCGAATATGGCTTATTTTCTGTATTACAGATTCTCTGTTGCTAGGGTGTAGCCACGGAAAGGCGGCAAAGCTCATCGAGGTAATTCCCATTTTGCGGAGGGCATCGCGGCGAGTGTTCATAGCATTCTTCGTTGAGCGTGAAATACGATTGATCCATTTTTCTGAGCATTCAGAAAGCTGACTAGGGTATCAAGTCGGCGAAATAGCTTTCCACCATTTTTTTGAACCATTTTCCCTACGGCTTTTATCGATTTGATTTGGTGCGGGGTAAATACAGCGTCATCATCTTGTGGGAGTACACAAAATAATGTTTTCTCGGGACGCTTGTTGGAGTCGTCGACTACCTCGGCTATAGAATACACCCCGGTCATTTTCGGGGTAAGCACATATACGCAGAAGTCGCAGTGTTCTCGTTCGTAAAGTTCGCGTTGGTAGGCTTCTTCGTCCCAATCCTCTACCACCGGATTGAAATAATCTATTTCTAATAATGGTATTATCTGATCGCGCCATTTGGAACCGTTGGCAGTGCCGCCAAGAAATACTTTAGGCATAACGTTAGGTTTAGTTAATGAGAGGTTTCTATAGAAACGAAATTGTTCACAGTCTTATTGATTGCGCCATAAAGGCTTATACAGGCTTTTTAGGAATTATTGGCGATTGCTGAGCTTGGTCTTGTTTGGCTTGCTGAGCAGGCTGCCGTTGTTTCCATTTCTGTTGTTCGTTATTCAAGATGGATTCTATTTTCTCTACAAACAGTGGGAAGGCATCTTCTTCGTCGTACGGTTCGGTACGGGTGAGGTACAACAAACGCTGGTTTTGCAAGGCTTCGCAATTGGATCGGTAATCTTTCCATAACTTAAAATGCTCTTCTAAGTCGATTACTTTATTAAAGATGACCTGAACCACCCCCCCCAAAGCGGCTAACACTAATAAAACAGTATCGAGGCCCCAGTTTTTATTTCCAAAGAAGTGTACCTCTTGGAAGGCTCCCATTGCACTTAAACTGATGATTACCGGTACTAGCGAGGAGATAATGATTTCCCACCGTTTTATCTTTTTGTAGCGTTTTTGGTTCCACGAGCTTTTCGCATTAAAATAATTGATTTGCCCATCAACGCGCTCTTTAATATACCCTACGTCGGTCATGATGGGTGCTTCTCGGTCTACCGGTCGGTAGTTTTTCTCCGAACCGGTAAAATCGCCTTGTATATTAGCAGTTGAGCTATCGGCTGTTTCTTCATCAGTTGGAACTTCTTCTGCGCTATTTTCTTCAGAAAGACTCTCCTCCGTACCATTTTCTTCTACGGGTAAGTCGTGCTGTTCGGTAGGTTCTTTCGTGTCCATAGACTTGCTTTAATTGTATCCTAAAAAAAGAAGGGGCTTTCATATGCGCTTCTACCTTTAAATTAACTGATAAACTCCATGATTTACAAGACCAACACTTTCTATTAGCGTTCACAATCCGATAAAATGCATAAAAAAAGACTACTCGTGTATAAGTAGCCTTCTATATGTTTTTGGCCGATGTAATGCTATTCGATTTCTACTTCTACATCGGGCGTAAGCGGATGCCCCACGCAAAGTAATACATAGCCTTGTTTGATTTCTTCATCAGAAATGCCGTCGGGCTCAATCATCTTAATCTCGCCTTTCAGTTTCTTGCCCATACAAGCCGTACACAGCCCGCTTTGGCAAGAGAAGGGCATATCGAGGCCGTCGTCGAGGCCGGCTTCTAAAATAGATTGGTCGGGGCGTACTACCACCTCATAAGTTTCTCCATCGAGCGTTATTTTAACTGTTTGTGTGGTGATTTCGCTGGTAGCGGCGGCGAGTTCTTCTTCCGAAACAGAGCTTACAAAGCTTTCGGTGTGAATGTTTGCTTGAGGAACTTTGCGTACTTTCAATCCTTTTTTTACAGCGTCCATCATGCCTTCGGGACCGCATATGTAGTATGCTGTACTGCTTTCCGAAGTTTGTGGTAGTAGGTTTAGGATGTTAACTACCATTGTTTCATCGATTCTGCCGGCGTAGCCTCCCCAGTGTTTATCAGGTTGGGAAAGAACATGCACCAGATTGAGGCGCTCGCCAAACTTTTCTTTTAGCTCGTCGAGTTGCTTACGGAAAATAATGCTGCCCTCGTGGCGGTTGCAGTATACTAGCGAAACGCTTGTTTTTGGTTCAAAATAAAGGACCGTTTTTAAAATAGACATCAGTGGGGTAATGCCGCTGCCCCCGCCAAATAATACAAGGTGGCGTTCTGCCTTTTTATCGGGTTCGAACGTGAAATTTCCCAGGGGTTGCATCACTTCAATGGCATCGCCTGCTTTTACCTGGTCGTTCACATAATTTGAAACTACGCCTCCTTCAACGCGCTTGATGGTAACGGCTACCGTATTATCGAGTAGCGGGGCACTGCTCATCGAGTACGAGCGGCGTTCTTGTTTACCATTTATAGTAAAAAGCAGGGTAAGAAACTGCCCGGCTTTGTATTTTACCTTTTTAAAAAGAGGCTGTTTGAAATGAAGGGTAACGGTATCGGTGGTTTCTTGTACTACTTCCTTCACCTTCAGCGTATAATAGTCGCTCATGGTTGCTCCATTTTTTAGTTTTCTGAATTTTACTTTTTGCAAGAATACAAATACAGTTTCAAAAACAGTGGTACAACCGTATTGTTCACAGGTTGCTTTGGGTTCTTTTCACATTTTTATGTATCTGAGTTTGAAGAAAAGAGCTCCATCGGTTTAGTCATCAAATTCTGTATATTGGAAAAAACCATCATTCAACAATCAATTATGCGAAAATTATTATTTACTCTATGCGCTATGCTTTGGGTGCTCGGCACTCTAGCGCAAACGGCAGAGCAGTATTTTGCCCCTTTGAAATACCGTAATATTGGTCCTTTTCGTGGAGGGCGATCGGTGTCATCTGCGGGGGTGGTAAACGACCCTATGGTCTACTACATGGGCACTACCGGCGGCGGTCTTTGGAAAACCGAAGATGCCGGACAGCATTGGAACAACATTTCAGACGGATTTTTTAAAACCGGCTCGGTGGGTGCGGTTGCCGTTTCCGAATCGCACCCGCACATTGTGTATTGCGGTATGGGCGAGCATGCTCCTCGTGGCGTTATGACTTCTTACGGCGATGGGGTCTATAAATCGACCGATGCAGGCAAAACGTGGAACAAAATTGGGCTAGAGCAAACGCAGCACATCGCCCGTATCCAAATTCATCCGACTAACCCCGACATTGTCTATGTAGCCGCGCAAGGCGCTTTGTACGGTCCTAACCAAGAACGGGGCGTGTACAAAAGTACCGACGGAGGGAAAACATGGAAGCAAGTTCTGTTTGTAAACGACCTCACCGGGTGTAGCGAACTCGCACTAGATATGAACTTCCCCGATGTGTTGTACGCTGCAATGTGGCATCACCAACGCAAACCTTGGAAAGTGATTAGCGGGGGTGATGGCAGTGGCTTGTATAAAAGTACCGATGGGGGCGAAACTTGGCAGAAAATAGAAAAAGGTCTTCCAAAACCCAAAGGGAAAATGGCAGTTTCGGTAAGCCGTGCCAATTCTGATAAAGTATACGCCCTGGTAGAAAGTGATACCGAAGAAGATTTAGGAGGGCTGTTTGTATCAGATAATGGTGGGAAAAACTGGGCTCGCATCAGCGATGATAACCGCCTCACCCAACGGGCTTGGTATTACATTGAAGTATTTGCCGACCCGCAAGACGAGCATACGGTCTATGTGTTGAGCGCTCCTGCGCTTCGCTCGATTGACGGAGGAAAAACTTGGGAAACCCTCTCGGGAACGCATGGCGATTACCACGATCTATGGATTAACCCCAACAATCCAAAAAATATGGTCATTTCCAACGATGGAGGCGCAGCAATTACGTTCAACAGAGGGGAGTCGTGGTCAACACAAGCTAACATGCCTACTGCCCAGTTTTACCGCGTAACCGCTGATAACCTTTTCCCCTATAACCTGTATGGAGGGCAGCAAGATAACTCTTCGGTAAAAATAGCTAGCATGGTACCCCAATCGTGGGGGATTAGCCAACGCAACTGGTCGCCTTCAGCAGGTGGCGAAAGTGCTTTCCTTGCGTTTGATCCTGAAAACCCTCGGTATGTGATGGGCGGTAGCTACCTTGGCACCATCGAGCTGCTCGATATGGAAACTCAAGCCAGTTCTAAAATTATGGCAGCGCCCATACAGTATTTAGGCAAAGCCGCCCGCGACATGAAATATCTCTACAATTGGAATGCCCCCATCATTCGGTCGCAACATGAGCCCGAAACATTTTACCACTGCGCACAAGTAGTGCTACGCACACGCGACCGAGGCATCACCTGGGAAGAAATTTCCCCCGACCTTACCCGAAATATTGATGAGAAACAAGGCAAAGGAGGCGGGCCTTATACCAACGAAGCCGTGGGAGCTGAAAACTACGGAACCATCAGCTACATTGTGGAATCGCCGCACGAAAAAGGGGTGTTTTGGACAGGTAGCGATGATGGACTCGTACACCTCACTAAAGATGGAGGTAAAAACTGGGCAAACGTTACACCCAAAGGACTGCAAGAGTGCCTTATCAATGCCATTGAGGTTTCTCCTCATGACCCTGCTACGGCATACATTGCCACTACCCGATACAAATTCAACGATTACACCCCCGCACTCTACAAAACAACAGATTATGGTAAAACTTGGAAAAACATCAGCTCTGGAATTCCCTACGGTGCCTACACACGCGTAGTGCGCGAAGACAAAGCCCGAAAAGATTTATTATATGCAGGTACCGAAACCGGTATTTACCTCTCTTGGAACGGAGGAAGCACTTGGGAGTCTTTCCAACTTAATATGCCGGTAACCCCCATCAACGATTTAATGGTACACCAAGGCGATTTGCTAGTTGCTACCTCAGGCCGCTCCTTCTGGATACTCGACGATTTAAATGTACTCAACCAGTACAAGCCGGAGAAATCTGCAAAAATCTATACTCCTGAAAAAGCGATATATGGCTATTGGGGAAGCCCGCTCAATAGCAGTAATACTTCTAATTTTAAAGGAATGATGGATTTTGAAGGGGTAAACCCTGCCAATGGTGTAGTGCTCTACTACGAGCTGCCTAAGCTACCCGATACCGAAGAGATAACGCTTAAGATCCTTAACAAAGAAGGGGACACCGTGCGTACGTTTAGCAGCAAAAAAGATAAAACCTATCAAAGGTATGCGGGCGGTCCTCCTCCTGCGCCTACCCTGTCAACTCAAGAAGGTCTCAATCGGTTTGTATGGGATATGCGCCATCCGATAATGCCAGGCGTACCCAACGTATACATCGAAGCAAATTACCGAGGGCATATCGCACCTCCCGGAGAATATACACTCCAACTTACAGTAGGGAGCGAAACGCTCACCACTACTGCCAACATTGTAGCAAACCCGCATTACGAGGCGCAACCTGAACAGTATACGGCATACCATGCTATAATGGGAGAAATGGAAACCAAACTTGCAGAAATGCACAACAAGGTGAACCAACTTTACAACATACAGCAGCAGTTGCGTAAACTGATGAACACTGTAACCGACGACTCGCTCAAAAAGAATATTAATACGGTGGTAAACGCTTTAGATACTTGGGACCAGGAAATGGTACAACGAAAATCGAAAGCCTACGATGATGTAGAGAACTTCCCCAATAAATTTACGGCAGAATACATGTTTTTAATTAACCATACCGATAGCAGCATTCCACAGGTTACGCAATCGTCGCGCGAGCGTAAAGAAGAACTGGATGCCCAGTGGAAAAAACTCGAAGCTCAAGCCGATACATGGCTCAAAAAAACACTCCCCGAACTCAACAAGCAGCTTTGGGAAGCAGGTATGGGCGCTATCCGAATGAATCCATAAACACTATACTTTTCCTAAAAAATTAAAAAGCCACTTCGTGCTACGGAGTGGTTTTTCTTATTCTTATCTAAAAGAACCTGCTTTTAAAAGGAAATTCTACTAAAATTTGTGTTCCTCGTACTGGGAACTTATTCCACACAGGGTTGTGTACTTACAAAATAAAGAGTTTACTATCTTCACAAGCGTTTACCAATCAAAAATTCCATGAGCCAGCTAAAGTCATTATGCTATGTTGCAATAGGGGTCTTGCTATTTGCAAGCTGCGTCCCCGAACCTAACTATCCTAACGAGCCATCGATCAGCTTCGTCAGTATCGAGAACAAATCGTTCCCCGATCAATTCATCGACTCGGTATATATCGTGATTCGAATTGAAGATGGCGACGGCGATTTAGGGCTTTCTAAGGAGCAGGTTGATCCGCCTTACAGCCCTACTATCATTGAAAACGGTGTAGAAGTACCCAATAAATTTGCGTTTAACTACTTTATTGAAGTGAAGAAAAAAGTAAACGATGCGTTTGAAGAAGTTCCTTTTTTAGATGGCGCTACTTTCGATGGCAGATACCCTGTGTTGCAAGATGGTACAGGTGCTTTGGAAGTGAATCTTATATACGGTTTTGAGCTGTTTGTGGGCGTAGCAGGCTCTCCGATAGAAAATGGAGACGAAGTAGCATTTGATGTGCAAATTGCCGATCGTGCGTTAAACCTAAGCAATCAGATTACCACAGAATCGGTTATTATTGGGCAAGGTGGCAACTAAACATCCTTTTTTAGTTTGATGCCCATCATCTCCATGAGTTTGGAAGCGCTGAAACTGTGGCATTTTCCCGTTTCGAGTTTGTAATTAAAATGAAGCTTTTCTTCTACAATACTACTGTTGAAACTATAGTTGCGAATTTGCTCAGGAAAAACCGTAGCCATTTCGGCTAGTGTTAAATCGTGAGTTGATATTAGCCCAAACCCGTTACTTTCAATTAGTTGCTGGATAATCGCACGGATGCCATCGTGCCGATCTTCGGAGTTGGTACCGCGCAGCAACTCATCCAGTAAAAAAAACGTTTTCCGATTGCTTTCCAGCAGGTTGAGCAACGCTTTAAAACGCTTTAGCTCCGCATAGAACGAAGATACGTGCTCTTCGAGCGAGTCTTTAATGCGCATGCTGGTAAATACCTCCAAATGCGAGAGGCGTAGGTGCCGAGCACACACAGGTGCGCCTGCCAAGGCTAGTACAGTATTTACACCCAAAGTACGTTCAAAAGTGGTTTTCCCTGCCATGTTAGAGCCAGTGATAAGGGCTATCTGACCCTGCCCTTTCAACGTGAAATTGTTATCAACACGTTTTTTAGGGTGCAATAACGGATGCCCAATTTGAGTGGCCTCTAAGGTATAATCTTCGGGGGTAAGCTCTGGGAACGAAAAATCGGGGTTGGCATATCCCATAGCTGCCAAACTGCACAAAGCATCTATTTCTGCTAACGATTGAAACCACTTTGCCACATCGGTAGCATGTTGGCGTTTCCATTGGTTGAGCCGATACAACGGAAGATTTTCATATACGAAAGGAAGGTTGACAAATGCAAAGAACAGCATGTTTTGCCGAGTTTCGAGCTGGTACAGTATGCTGGCAAGTTTTTCAATTTCTACAGAAGCTTTTTTGCCTTGATGGCTAAAAACATGTACATGTGCTTTCAATAGTGCCGTATCGGGAGCAAACGATTCTAAGCATTGCATCATCGCAGCATACGATTTCAACACCCCAACACTTTTTGAAGTTACCGTAAGCACCTCCTGCAAGGCTTTGTTACGAAACCCGATATAGCCAAAGTTCACCGCTAAGGCGAGGAGCGGTAATGAAAGGGGAGCTTTCCCTACTATTGCTAAAACTGCACAAGCAACAAAACCCAATGCCAATATCCCACTCACCCAAAGGGTATGTTTAGTAAGTACCGAAGGAAGCGGCTGTTGCAACCATTGGAGCAACTGTTGGCTTTCGATAGCGTCTTCATGCAAATCAATACTTCCTTTCACTTGAAAATCTTGCCGCCAATGGGCAAGGGGCAGCAACTCACGCACTGCTTCTTGGCGCTGTTGGAGCACCTTTATGTCGGTGGGTTGTTGCAACCATGTAGCTAGCAACGTGCGCCCCGGTTTGGTTGCTGTTCGGTTCACAAACTTAAAAAGAGAGCTTTTTCCAAAAATATCGAGGTCGCTAGTATAGGGGTGGTTGTCCGAGATAAATTCTTCCCCATCGTCGGCAATGTGCTGCAGCGTACGATCCACCCTATGAAGTTCATCAAGGTTGATTTTCTCTTGCATTTCCGCATAACGCAATTGGTAGTTTAGCTTATTAAACCGCTTAATCAACCATATAAATGGCAGGGCAGTCCCTACCAGCGTTGCCAAGGTTTCCCACACAAGACGATCGTTAGCAAAATAGGCTAAAAGGATGAACCCTCCCAAAAAAACCAAAACACGCAATAATGCCGTTTGTCGGAGTCTGCGTTTTAGCCCAATCTGTTGGGTAGAAGCAAGGTCAATCTGTTCTTTAAAAAAAGAAGAAGGGGAAGGGATATTCATAGTTTCGAAAGAAAGGTTACGAAGGTTTGTGTACCTTTAAAGTAGATTGTAAACATAATTCCCCTATGAAAAAACTGCTATACTGTTTAGTACTTTTTACCATTTCCTTCGCTAACGGACAAAATATGCCTGCCACTGAATTACCCTACCGCCAAATGCCTGCATACCCTGCTTCGTTCACAGCCGCAACTACCACAGCCCGAATGATCGATGGGCTGGGTTTTCGCTACTACTGGGCTACAGAAGGGCTACGCCCCGATGATTTGGCATTTCGCCCAAACGCCGAAGCACGTTCTTCTATGGAAACCCTTATCCACATTCACGGGCTTGCACAGATGATATACAGCACAGCATTACAGCAAGTTCACCAGCGCGATACTACCTTGCAAGCCCTTTCTTTTCTGGCAACACGCCGCCAAACCTTGCTGCTTTTGAAAGATGCGAGCGAGGCACTAAAAGCAGCTTCTGATGCCTCTTTGGAGGCATACCCTATACAATTTCCTCAAACTGAAGTTCCTTTTTGGCACCTGTTAAACGGCCCTTTAGCCGATGCGCTTTGGCATGTAGGGCAAGTGGTTTCGTTTCGTCGTAGTTCGGGCAACCCGTTCAATGGAAATGTAAACGTATTTATGGGAACAGTAAAAGAATGAGCAGATGAAACGAGGACTCAGAATAGTAGGGGGAATAATACTGCTGCTGTTGGTGGGTTTAGGTAGCCAATATCAAGCAGATATTCCTATAAAAGAGCTGAAAAAGCACTATACAAATGAGGCATCCCAATTTATTGAAATAGAAGGTATGCCTGTACATTTCCGCGATGAAGGCGAGGGCGTCCCCCTTGTGCTATTGCACGGTACGGCATCCTCTTTACACACTTGGGATGCATGGACCACTAACCTGAAAGCTACGTATCGAGTAATTCGGCTCGATTTGCCCGCATTTGGGCTTACCGGCCCCCACCCTGAACATCGATACACACTCCCCGACTATGTAGCGTTTTTGGCTAAATTTCTCGCTGAGCTGGGCATTGAGCGTTGCCATCTGGCAGGGAATTCATTAGGGGGTAATATCGCCTGGAACTTTGCCGCTACATACCCACAACGTGTGGAAAAATTAATTTTGGTAAACCCTAGCGGCTACCCTACCGGCAAAAAACGACCTTGGATATTTACATTAGCCGCAACACCTGTTGCCAACGGCATTGTGCGATACATTACCCCGCGCTTTCTGATTGAAAAGAACTTGCAACAAGTGTATTACAACGACGCCAAAATCACAGAAGCACTCATTGAACGCTATTACGACTTCACCCTGCGCGAAGGTAACCGAGAGGCGTTTATCGAGCGGGCAAAAGTCCCCTTTACCGATCGCACGCAGCAGCTTTCTGCTATTCAAGCCCCTACGCTTGTAATGTGGGGGAAAGAAGATGCATGGATTCCAGCTAGCTTGGGGCAACGTTTTGCCGAGGCAATCCCCCATGCTGAGTTGGTGCTCATGGATAGCACCGGGCACATTCCTATGGAAGAAAATCCGGATAAAAGTATACAAGTAGTTCGTTCGTTTCTATCAAAACAACAGACGACCGTTGATTAAGAGTCTGTTGGGAAATTTTATTTTGTTGTTTTGCCAATTCGCCAAAGCG
>CAYMYI010000110.1:0-13530 GCA_964394585.1 uncultured Roseobacteraceae bacterium | reverse complement strand
TGTGTTGGCGAAAATCACCGAATTGTCGCCATCGATGCTCGAAAAAGCCGAAATGCTTGAACAGTTACGTTGGCTTGAAAATGGGTTTCGCATTCGGGTGGGCATTACCCAAGAAGAAACTTTTGGAGTAGATACCCCCGAAGATTTAGAAATTTTACGAAAAGCCAAGGGATTTATTTGAGGATGAACCGAATATACCTGAAAGCGCAGCTTCGGCAGATTGGATGGATTACCGTAGCATGGACGCTCATTTCCCTGCTCGATTTTTTGCTCCGTTTTGGTACAATCGAATGGCTCGAACTTCCTATCCCTTACTTCAAGGTTGAGCATTTTTTCTTGCAAAGTGTAGCAATCGGAATTTCGGCAGGGTTGTTAGGGGGGACGATGCTCACATTTCTATGGGCACGCTGGCTGCGCATGTTCAGTTATGGGAAAGTACTGTTATGGCTTATAGTTACGTTTATCATGGTTTATTTTGTGATTGCGCTGCCTGCGAGTTTGTTATTTCATAGCATCGCACAAAACAAAGTGTGGTATCATACCGAAGTATGGGATGCTTCTATGGCGTATCAGTTCAGCATAGGTTCGGTGTCTAACTTTGTGTTTTGGCTGTTGGTAAGTATTGGAACCCTGATTGTACTACAAGTAAACGATAAGTACGGACCGGGAATCTTTCGCGACTTCCTTCTTGGAAAATACTTTCATCCTAAAAAAGAAAAGCGAATTTTCATGTTCTTAGACCTGCGCGGCTCTACTCATATTGCCGAGGAACTTGGCGAAATGCACTATTTTAATTTTCTCAGAGATGTATTCGCCCACATTACCAATCCGATTTTATCGTATAAAGGCGAAATTTATCAGTATGTAGGCGATGAAGTTGTGATTACTTGGAAAACCCAACATGCTCGAAATTATCTGTTCTGTATACAGTGTTTTTTTGCTATTAAAGAAAAACTTAAACACTTGGCTACTACGTTCCACCATAAGTACGGCGTTCAACCCATTTTTAAAGCAGGCATACATGTAGGAAATGTAATGGTAGGAGAGATGGGCGTTGTAAAACGCGAAATAGCCTATTCGGGCGATGTACTCAATACAGCAGCACGCATACAAGCCCATTGCAACGAGTTGGAGTCTGACCTACTTGTTTCGGAACCCTTCGCCTTGTTGTTGTCGCAAGTTTCCCAAGTAACCGTTACCCCAATAGGCGACATACCGCTGCGAGGGAAGGCGAAGCCAATGCGACTGTACCGTGTTGAAAAAGTTGCCTAATCTGCTTTCCATTTTCTAACTTTAAACATATTGGTAACTCTTAAACTTCTATTGAACTTATGAAAATTACTTACTTAGGACACGCTACGCTTTCCATAGAATTTGGGGGGAAACAATTACTCGTTGATCCGTTTATCAGTGGAAATCCTTTGGCTGAAACCGTAGAAATAGCCGCCCTGCATCCCGATTATATTTTGCTCACGCATGGGCATCAAGATCATGTGCTCGATGTAGAAACCATTGCTCAACAGAGCGGAGCGACCCTTATCTCAAACTTTGAAATGGTGAGTTATTACGAAGCCAAAGGCCTTAAAGGACATCCTATGAACTTAGGCGGGAAATATACGTTTGATTTCGGGGTGGTTAAGTCAGTGATTGCCCATCATTCAAGCGTACTGCCCGATGGAACCTATGCGGGGAACCCCGGTGGTTTTGTGCTTTGGAACGAGCACGCCTGCCTATACATTGCCGGCGATACCGCCCTAACCGAAGAAATGAAGTTAATCCCGAAAACATGTCCCCAACTTACCGCGGCGGTGCTTCCCGTTGGCGATAACTTTACCATGGGGTACGAAGATGCCCTTATCGCAGCAGATTACATCGAATGCGATACCATCATCGGGTATCATTTCGATACGTTCCCGCCCATTGCAATCGACCATACAGCGGCAAAAGCCTATTTCGAAAAGGCAGGAAAAACCCTCATTTTGCCTCAAATTGGCGAAACAATTACATAGTAGCGCATCACAAATCTTAGAACCTGTTTTGCAAATAATTATTTCTAAGCAGGCACTTAGTATAGTTTATTTATGAGGAGATTACAGAATAATTTACCTCTCTTTTTTTAATCATTAACCCACAACATCTTGAAAACTGAAGAAATAGGAACAGTAGAACTTCGCAATTTAGAAGCCAACGACTACGAAGATTTAAAAGAATCGATGATTGCTGCATATTCCAACTGGCAAGGTTCGTATTGGCGCGAGCATCACATCCAAAAACTGTTGACAATTTTTCCCGAAGGGCAAATTGCCATCCTAATCGATGATAAAGTGGTCGGGTGCGCCTTATCGCTTATCGTGAAATACGATCACTTTGGCGATAAGCATACCTACCAAGAAATTACCGGGAAATACTCGTTTGATACACACAATCCCAAGGGCGATGTTCTCTATGGTATTGATGTGTTCATTAAGCCGGAATATCGGGGAATGCGCTTAGGGCGCAGACTGTACGATGCTCGGAAAGATTTGTGCGAACGCCTTAACTTAAAGGCGATAGTGTTTGGAGGGCGTATCCCTAACTATCATAAACATGCAGAGTTAACCCCCCGAAAATACATCGATAAGGTACGCTTGCGCGAAATCGAAGATCCTACACTCAACTTTCAGCTTTCCAACGATTTCCACATCAAGAAAATCATCAAAGATTACTTACCCGGCGATAAAGAGTCGTTGGAATACGCAGTGTTGCTTCAATGGAATAACATCTTTTACGAAAAACCCTCGCGAGGTTTTTCTAACAATAAGCCCGTAGTGCGCTTAGGGCTTATTCAATGGCAAATGCGTATATACAATGAAATCGACGAACTGTTTGAACAAGTTGAATACTTCGTAGATGCGGTAGCGAGTTATAAAAGTGATTTTGTACTATTCCCTGAGTTTTTTAATGCGCCTTTGATGGCAAAATACAACGACTTGAGCGAGTCAGACGCTATTCGAAAACTTGCCGAATATACCGATGAAATCCGTGAACGTTTTGTATCGCTTGCCGTGTCGTACAATGTGAATATTTTAACAGGTAGTATGCCCCAATTGAAAGAGGGTAGTTTACTGAATACAGGCTTTTTGTGTAGGCGCAATGGCTCGTACGATAGCTACACGAAAATCCATGTTACCCCCGACGAAAACAAAATTTGGGGCATGGTTGGGCACAACTCTCTGAAAGTATTTGAAACCGACTGCGGGCCAATCGGAGTGCTCATTTGTTACGATGTGGAATTTCCTGAATTACCCCGCATTTTGGCTCAACAAAACATGAAAATCCTGTTTGTACCCTTTTTAACCGATACTCAGAATGGGTACTCGCGCGTGCGTTACTGCGCTAGGGCACGAGCAATCGAAAACGAATGTTATGTAGCCATCGCCGGGAGTGTAGGGAACCTGCCCAAAGTGGAAAATATGGATATTCAGTTTGCGCAGTCAGTGGTATTTACCCCTTGCGATTTTGCCTTTCCTACCAACGGCATTAAAGCGGAGGCAACTCCTAACACCGAAATGATTTTAGTAGCCGATGTAGATATAGACTTGCTCAGAGAATTGCACGAATTTGGTAGTGTACGCAACTTGAAAGATCGCCGCACCGATGTGTACGAACTAAAACTAAAAACACTGCCGCAATCGTAGGGCAATGAAAGTTAATCGCTGTGGGGAAGTCTTTAGTTGGCTTCGCTTGCAGTGTGCAAAGCACTTGACACTTGGCACAATTTTGAGTTTGCAATGTTATGAAAACATTCTTCTATTTACGAGTACCTCTAACCCTAGTAGTGTTGGCTGTGTTATGGACTAACCAAGGGTATGCTCAGACTAGTTTGACCATTAACCAAGGAGCCGATATTACTAAAAGTAATAAGGTAGAAGTAGAAGTTAGTGCTTCAGGTGCTACCGAAATGATGCTAAGCGAAGATATCGATTTTACAGGAGCTAGTTGGCAGCCTTTTCAATCAAAACTGCTCTTTGAGCTAGAAAACGTAGATGGTGAGCACTACATTTTTTTTAAAGCCCGCTATCCGAACCAAGAAGAATCCACTCCCATTGCCAAAAAAATCTATCTGGATACACAGCCACCAACCGAAGGTTATTTAAACCTAACGAGTGGAAACTATGTGTCGGTTCCCGAAGGCTTGCCAATGGAGGCGATCGTGAAAGATGCAGATATGATGATGATTAGCAATTATCCTGACTTTCGAAATGCGCGGTGGCGCGAATACCGTCGTTTTTTTACTTGGAATGTTCCCCCAGGAGAAGGCAAAAAACGCATTTACGCAAAATTTAAAGATAAAGCAGGCAACGAATCGGAAATTGTTGAAGAAACTATTACGCTTGATGCCACTCCTCCGAAAGATGGCAGCATTGAAATTTACTTGCCTAACCCCATGCGCGACCCGTTCACGGGTAGTAAAATCACGAGGGAAGCAGAGGCATTCGTAGATTTAGATCTGCGTGCTTCCGAGGCAAAGTATATGATGCTCAGCAATACCTACTCGTTTTTTGGTGAACGTTGGCAGCTTTTTAAAGAAGAGCGCCCCGCTTGGGAACTGCCCTCCAAAAAAGATGGCACCTATCGGGTGTATGTAAAATTTATGGATATTGCCCAGAATGAGTCGAGAATATACGCCGATACGCTCATCATCGATACACGCCCACCTTATAACCAGCGCTTCCGCATCAATGGAGGGGCAGACCTTACCGATTCGCCTGAAGTAACCCTGCAATTGTATGCGGTAGATGCCCACCAAATGATGGTGAGTGATAACCCAGCGTTTGCCGGAGCAGAGTGGTTGCCCTACAGCATTAAACATTCCTTTAAACTCCCCGAAGAAGATGGCGTGCACACCGTGTATGTTGCCTTTCGCGATTTTGTGGGTAATGTAACCAAGCCTTTGCAAGATTCCATTCGGCTCGACCGCACGGCGCCGGCATCGTTATCCATTAAAATTTTAGAAGAAGAAACGCATACGTTATCCGATCGTGTGAAAGTGCGTGTTGCCGCAGAAGATGCCACACAAATGCAAATCAGCACTTCCCCAAACTTTGGCGACGTGTTTTGGAGGCGCTATTCTACTGCACCCCAAGAAGTGGTATTAGGCTCAAAACGAGGTGTTCGCACGGTGTATGCGCGTTTTCGCGACGATGCCGGCAACATTTCAACAACCGTTAGCGACTCCATCATCGTAGCTAACAAGCCTGTATTGTGCACCATCAATATTGAAAATAATCAAAAATACTGTACAAATCCTGAGCGGAAGGTTACCCTAATCCTTTCGGCACGTAATGCCGACGAAATGCAAATTAGCCACTCGCCCACATTCGATGGGGCAAGTTGGGAAAAACTCAACCGTACCAAAGAATGGAAGTTAGAAGGGGAAGATGGAGAAAAGCGGATTTTTGCCCGTTTTCGCAATGAGTTTGGAGTAGAAGGCGAGGTGGCTGAAACCCGCGTGATTTTAGACCGCACCCAACCTAGCGGAACTTTCGAAGTAAATAACGGAGAGTTTATCACCTTGCAGTCGTTCATCCCGGTTTCTTTCCAATCGGAAAATGCTACTTCTATGAAAATAGGAATGGATAAAGAGTTGAAAGATGCCCAATGGATGTTTTACCGAGAGAATTATACGTTCAATTTAGGAGCAACTAAAGGGGAGCGAGTGATTTACGCTCAGTTGAGAGATGAGGCAGGCAATACAAGCGAAATCTATACGGATACTGTGAGCTATGCCATTTTAACGGCACGAAACGAATTAGTGATTGATGAAGGAAACCCATACACTACCGATAGTTCACGGATGGTGCAACTAAAGCTTTTTTCGAGCAATGCCATTGCCATGCAAATCAGCAATAGCCCCACGTTCGACGGTGCCTCTTGGGAATCCTTTTCTAAAATAAAAAATTGGCAGCTTACCGAAGGCGATGGGGAAAAAGTAGTTTATGCCCGCTTTAAGAGCGAAACAGAAACGGTTTCGGAAGTGGTGGCAAAAAGTATCATCCTCGATACGGAAAAACCCATTGGGACACTCAAAATGGCAGACGGAAACCGAACGAAAGTCTCGAAGGTACAAGTAAACCTTACCGCAGAAAAAGCCCAATATATGCAGGTAAGTGCACATCCGGAATTTAAAGGGGCTGCATGGCGCTATATAGAGCCTACTGCCTATTTTAATTTAGGCTCGCAACGGGGTAAGACGCACTATTTTTATGCGCGCTTTCGCGATGAAGCCGGCAATATTAGCAATACGGTAAGCGATAGCGTTATCTTCGAAATCACTCCTTACCGCAATGCGTTGGTGCTCGATGGAGGCGAACTCTTCACCAACGACTCGGAAGGGAGTGTACAAGTAACGCTCAATTCTCAAGGAGCGCGCTTTATGCAACTGAGTGAAGACTCCACCTTTGCATCTGCAGAGTGGCAGGCTTATGAACCACAAACCAATTTTCGCTTTTCAGGAGAGGATGGCGTTAAAACGTTGTTTGCCCGCTTTCGCAGTGAAACTGAAACGGTTTCGGAGGTAGTTTGGGCGAAAATAGCGCTAGATCGTGAAAAGCCCGATGGTCGGATAGAGGTTAACAACGGAGAGTGGCAAACTCTTCAACCGTTAGTCGATGTCAGCCTTTATGCCGAAGGAGCCGATTTTATGCGCATAGGACTTAGCGAAGACTTAAAGAATATCCCCTGGATGAGCTACAAAGAGTCCATCACGATCAATTTAGGCGTAACGAGAGGTACTCGAACCATTTATGCAGAATTTAAAGATGAAGCCGGTAACATAAGTACTAAGCTATTCGATAGTGTCAGTTATGCAATTTTACCCGTTCGAAACAGCGTGGAAATCGATGGTGGCAAAGCGGCAACCAATGCGAAAGACGCTAAGGTAAGCCTACAACTGCGCTCGCGCAATGCTACGCAGATGATTGTAAGCAACGATGCCGACTTCCAAGGGGCAAGCTGGGAGCCTTTTAACTCGGAAAAACAGTGGCAATTACCCGATTCAGACGGCAGGCACGTGGTGTATGCCAAGTTTAAAAGCATTACCGAGACGGAATCGGAAATAGTAACCGACACAATTATACTCGACCGGTTGGCTCCAGTTGGGAATGTTACCCTCAAGCTTCGAGAAGAGAGCGAGCGCGATCCCGTTCTCGATATTTATCCTGAATCGGCAACGGCAACCACTATGCAAATAGCCTCTACCGATAACTTTCAGGGCTTGTATTGGGAGGCTTACCGCGAAGGGCCCATTCCTATTCGGTACACCAGCCGAGGAGAAAAGCGCATTTTTATGCGATTCCGCGATGAGGCTGGCAACGAATCGGAAGTAGTTTCTGATACCATTATCCTTGCTATTTACCCATTCGCAGCAGAATTCACCATCGATAACGGCAAACAGTATTGTACCGACCCTGATAAAAAAGTTACCCTATCTATTTTTTGCAGAGCTGCTGAAGAAATGATGGTGAGCAATTTGGCAAGTTTTGAAGGAGCTACTTGGGAAAAATTTTCCATTTCGAAAGAATGGATATTAGCAGGGGAAGATGGCAAAAAAGCGGTATTTATGAAGTTTCGTAGCGAAACCGGCCACGAGAGTGAACTCCTTCAACAAAATATTGAACTCGACCGCAGCCCCCCTCAAAATGCGCAAATTGTATTAAATAACGGAGAGGAAACTACTTTAAATGCCTATGCAGAGGTAGCCGTAAAAGCCGACGATGCCCGCAGTATGCGCATCAGCGTAGACTCTACCTTTCGCGGAGCGAGTTGGAGAAGTTATTCAGAGTACCCATTTCGCATTGATTTACCTTCTCAAGGAGGTTGGCACGCGGTATATGCTCAGTTTCAAGATCAGAATGGCAACACTTCGCCCATCGTGAGCGATAAAATCATGTTACTCATTGTGCCACTTGAAACGAGGTTTACTATTGAACACGGGGCTATCTATTGCAATCGTACCGACCGCAACGTTACCCTTAACCTCTTTGCCAGAGATGCTACCGAAATGATGATTAGCAACCGAGCCGATTTTAGCGGAAGCCGATGGCAACCCTATAAGTCTCAAAGTTCTTGGCAACTATCCCCCGGCGACGGAGAGAAAGAAGTGTATGTGAAGTTTAGAAGTCGGACGGAAACAGAATCTTCACCACTGCTACAAAAAATTGTGCTTGATACACAACCTCCGGTCAATTGCGACATTACCGTAGAGCAAGATTTAAATGTAGCTTCATACAAAGCAAAAATCACTGCTAAGGCAACCGATGCGATACAAATGCAAATAATGGAAGGAAAAGAAAGTAGTAATAATGCTTCGGTCGCTAAACAATTGGATGCTCAGCGATGGGTTTCTTACACCGATACCCCGCAATATTTCACTCTATCGCCTGGGGAGGGTACTAAAGTGCTATTTGCCCGTTTCCGCGATGAAGCCGGTAATATTTCCCGCATCATTCGCAAAACATATCGAGTAGATACTACGCCTCCGCAAGAAGCAATCTTACAAGTAAATGATGGAAATTCGCCGATTAACCAACGGGAAGTTACCCTAACTCTACAGTTGAAACCAAACGAAGATCCTCCGGAGTTTATGCGCATTAGTCATAAAAAAGAAGGGTTTACGGAATCGTTAGAGTGGGTGCCTTATTCTGTAAAAACACCTTGGGAACTTGCCGATTATGATGGAACGCATCACGTGTTTGCCCAATTAAAAGATACTCGGGGTAACGTTACGTCGTTAATTCAGGCATCAGTAGATCTTGACCGTGAGCCACCACTCAATCCGCGATTTGAAATTCAAGGAGATCATTATTGTAGAGACCCTAAAAAACAAATTACATTGGAGTTGTATGTAGATCACGCTGCATCGATGTGGATTTCGAACGAAGCCGATTTTTCTGATGGAGGCTGGGAATACATCAAACCACTCAAGCGCTGGACACTGGCAGGCGAAGATGGCTTCAAAAATGTATATGTAAAGTTTAAAGATTATGCCGGGAACGAAACGCCCACGCTGTCGCATACGGTATTGCTCGATCGGCAATATCCGGAAGGTACAATCGAAATTAACGAAGGAGCCACACTGACGAACAACCCTGTTGTACAGCTTCAGCTCGATGTGCCCGAGGCCCACAAAATGCTACTTTCCGGTAACTCAAGTTTTAGAGGGGTGCAATGGAAACCATTTTCACCTACAGATTCCGTTACAGTTGCTGCAAGCAATGGCGAGAAAGTAGTCTACGCACGCTTTATGGACGAGGTTGGGAACATTTCGCCCATAATGACCGATACCATTGTACTCGATATGCAGCCCCCGGTAACCAAATCGATACAAGTGAATGTGCCGCCTACTGAGGGGCAAGATAATCTTACACAACTGGAAAACCCGGCTGTAGAGTTATTTATAGATGCGAAAGATGCTGCTTTTGTCCGTTTTGCGAATAGCGAAGAAAGCATACAACTGACCGAATGGAAGCCTTACATGCCAACTCCTGGGGAAAGCTACATGCAAGTAGCTTGGGAACTTACTCCGGTAGATTTAACCGCAGCATCGGAAGGGCGTAATCCGGCATGGAAAGATGGACAAGTGGGCATTCAAGGCGAAGAAAAAATTATCTATTACCAATTAAAAGATATAGCCGGTAACGAAAGTGCTGTATTACAGAAAAAAGTGATGCTGTATGCGCCAAAACCCATGGAAGTATTTATATGGAAATGGCAATAGCCTTGATCAACATCGTACAGATTCCTGAAGGGTTTTTTTAATACTGATAGGTTATTTATTAAGAAATGCGTCAATCAATTGGCGGGCAATACTGAGTTTCCCAGGGATTTCTTGTGGTAAATTATCTTTATGAAACCACCCAATTTCTTGGATTTCCTGCTCGTCGGCTTGCAGAATACCCCCGGCATATTCTGCAGTAAAACCAATCATTAAGGCATCGGGGAAAGGCCAAGGTTGGCTGCCAAAATACCGAATGTTCTTAATTTCAATATTGGCTTCTTCTTTCACTTCCCGCTGTACACATTCTTCTAACGATTCCCCTGGTTCAACAAACCCGGCAAGTACGCTGAACATACGCTTTGGATAACGTTTGGCATGCGCCATCAGTAAATAATCTTGCTGAGTAACGGCAACAATAATTGCAGGGGAAATTCTAGGGTATGTTTTATGCCCACATTGAATACACACTCTCGCAGTCTCTTGCTCGATTCTTTGTGTTTCGTTACCACATGCACCACAAAAAAGATGCGTTCGTTCCCAGTGTAGTAAATGATAGGCATGCCCGGCAATCCGAAACCATTCTTCGCCTAGAAAGCTGTATGTGTGCCGTACATTAATAAGCCGATATCCTTCGGGGATTTTTCCTTCAACCTCAACCGCTACGCAGGCATTTTGCCCATACATTCCGAACTGAAAAGAACGTACAACTTGCAAATGAAGAGGCACACGGCTAGGAAGTTGACTCTCCGAGGAAAGCAGCAACTCTCTACCAAGAAATATAAAGAAAATAGTACCTTGCTTTGGCAAAGTGTTAGACAAGGAGCCAGCTTTAAAAGTTGAAGATTGCATATAAATTTTACAGTTTGTGTGAACGTTTTATATTCAAACGTATGTTTGAAAGTAGATTCAACGGTATAAAAAAATATTGATACTTTGTAGTATACCTATGTTTTAAATGTTTACCTTTGAATCGCATTGATAAGGAAACTCACGAATTGCTCGCTTTGTACTTTTTATCTTTTGCTTTATAAGTTTTTTGACATTTAACAAAATAAGTTATTCGCTGAATTTTAATTAATACGCACACCAATTTCCTTTTTTCTTTTTATATTTTTCTTTTATTTATTCTATGAACATTTTTGTTGCAAAATTGGATTTTTCAATCCAAGAAGACGAGCTAAGAGAAGTCTTCGAATCGTATGGAGACGTTAGCTCAGTGAAAATCGTTATGGACAGAGCTACTGGCCGCTCGAAAGGGTATGGCTTTGTAGAAATGCCCGTAGAAGACGAAGCGATTACAGCGATCGAAGGGCTTGACGGTAGTGAGATTGAAGGTGGAGCTATTGTAGTGAAAAAAGCTAGACCTAAAGAGGAAGGTCAAGGTAACCGTTTCAATAACCGTGGCGGCGGTGGTTTTAATAACTACAACCGATACTAATTTGTAAGAACACACTATACACAGTTGAATACTGTGATAATAACATTCTTATAACGCAGAAAAGTGGATCATGTAAATGTTCCACTTTTTTTATGCATTGAGTTAACTTTCCTGAATATCAATGAGGCGAAAGCCTACGCTGTGGATATTTTCAATCTTTACATGCTCATCGCGCTTTAGATACTTGCGTAGCTTTGTGATAAACACATCGAAACTTCTACCATAAAAGTAATCGCTTTCCCCATAAATTGAAATGAGGGCATGATCTCTGCGCAAAATCTGATTTTTATGGATGCAAAGCAGTCGAAGTACCTCGCTTTCTTTCGTGGTCATGCGGCGTCCTTCGTCGCCGTCGAATGAAAGGTGCTGGTTGGGGTAATCGAAGGTAAATCGGCCAATTTGAAACACTTTGGGGGGAGTGTCTTGGTCATATCCGTTAGTTCGCTTTAAAATAGCATTCATGCGAAGGACTAATTCTTCCTCATCGAATGGTTTGGTTATATAGTCGTCGGCACCAATCGTGAATCCGCTTACTTTATCCTCTTTGAGCGATTTTGCGGTTAAGAAAATGATGGGAATTTTAGTGTTTTGTTCTCTGATTTGCTTAGCTAGGGTAAATCCATCTTTTTTAGGGAGCATTACATCGAGTACACACAAATCAAAGGGCTGTGTTTGAAATTTCTTCAAGCCATCTTCACCATTCATTTCAAGGGTAACATCAAAATTTTCGGATTGCAAGTACTCGCATAGCAACGAGCCTAAGTTGGGGTCATCTTCTACCAACAAAATTTTTGCTTTGTAATTTTTCATGAGCTAGTTATTGAAGAGGTAGTAAAGAATAATGAAAAAGCCCCCTTGAGTACAAGAGGGCTTACGAATTTACATATTTCTGCGGTACTGTCCGCCTACTTCGTAGAGTGCATGAGTAATTTGCCCCAAGGTACAATACTTAGCCGCTTCCATGAGTGCGGCAAATGTGTTTTTGTTTTTGATAGCCGTTTCTTTTAGATCTTGCAAGGCAACTTTACTTTCGGTGATATAGAATAATTGCACTGCATCGCGCGTTTTGATTTGCGCTTCTTTTTCTTCTTTGGTAGCTCGAATTACCTCTTGAGGCGTAATAGTAGGAGAGCCTTCTTTGGATAGGAAAGTGTTTACCCCAATGATGGGCAATTCGCCAGTGTGCTTTTTCATTTCGTAGTGCATCGATTCTTCTTGGATACGTGTACGTTGGTACATGGTTTCCATTGCTCCCAAAACGCCTCCACGTTCAGTAATTCGGTCAAACTCTGCCATTACTGCTTCTTCCACCAAATCGGTAAGCTCTTCAATAATGAAAGAGCCTTGCAGCGGATTTTCATTTTTGGTAAGTCCGAGTTCTCGGTTGATGATGAGCTGAATAGCCACTGCGCGGCGTACCGATTCTTCCGTTGGCGTTGTGATTGCTTCGTCGTAAGCATTGGTATGCAAGGAGTTACAGTTATCATAAATTGCATAGAGAGCCTGCAAGGTCGTGCGGATATCGTTAAAAGCAATCTCTTGGGCATGCAAAGAGCGTCCTGAGGTTTGAATATGGTATTTTAGTTTTTGCGAACGCTCGTTAGCACCGTATTTAAACTTCATGGCTTTTGCCCAAATTCTCCGTGCCACTCTGCCGATTACGGCATATTCTGGGTCGATACCGTTTGAGAAAAAGAATGATAGGTTAGGGGCGAAGTCGTCGATATCTAGCCCTCTGCTTAGGTAATATTCTACAAAAGTGAATCCGTTAGCTAGTGTAAAAGCCAGTTGCGTAATGGGGTTTGCCCCGGCTTCTGCAATGTGATACCCCGAAATAGATACCGAATAAAAGTTCTTCACTTTGTTAGCAGTAAAGTAGGCTTGCATATCGCCCATGAGCCGGAGCGAAAATTCCGTAGAGAAAATACACGTATTTTGTGCCTGATCTTCTTTCAAAATATCGGCTTGTACGGTTCCGCGTACTACCGAAAGTGTTTCAGCTTTTATTTTTTCATATACATCTTTCTCAAGTACTTGATCGCCAGAAACGCCGAGTAGTTTTAAACCTAATCCATTATTGCCTTCTGGGATACTTGCCAAGTAATGAGGGGGAGTGGCGTTCCGTTGAGCGTATATCTTTTCAACTTTTTGTTGTACCTCATCGGTGAGCCCGTTTTCAGCAATGTAACGTTCGCACTGTTGGTCGATGGCTGCATTCATGAAAAAAGCTGTGATTGCCGCAGCAGGTCCATTTATAGTCATCGAAACGGAGGTTGTGGGGGCTGATAAATCGAACCCTGAGTAGAGTTTTTTGGCATCGTCAAGGCAGCAAACG
>CAYMYI010000109.1:0-14144 GCA_964394585.1 uncultured Roseobacteraceae bacterium | reverse complement strand
CTTTAAAAGCCTTGTAAGTTGTTGATTTACAAGGCTTTTTTGTTGTGTAAGTAACATCAGAGTACATTTTTTATTGTTGACCACCATCACCAATCATTATACATAAAATTTTCGGGTTGTAATATTGTCTCTGGGTTGAATGGGGTTTCCTTGTCGCTTGCCATAGAAAGATACGTGAAAATGGCTTGGGTCAGTTCGGAAAATACGCTGGCAAGGTCAAAAAATTGGGCGAGTGGCATATATAAAATACGGGTTGTGGCGGTAATATCAAAAGATGCTTGTTCCATGTTGGGCTGGTGGGTAAGCCCGATGATTTTCCCCTGAGTTAGCGTATGTACTTTCCCCGACTCGGTAATGTTGCCAGCTCCTTCAATTATAATATGAAGGTAGGTGCCAATTCGGTAGGCATAGCGTGGCATTTGTTCCGGTGCTATAATTTCTTCTTCGGTTCGGATGGCAATTTCCATCAGTATTTCTTTGGAAACATGTTGGAAGAACGGCAAACTGCTTAGCATTTCGACTTCTTCCATGATAGAGGTTTCTTGGGGAAAATCGGTCCGGTATCCGGTAACTTTATCGAACACAAACCGTGTTTTCTTGGATTCTTGTTGTACAAGGGAGGCATAAGTTTCTGGCTGAATGGTATGAATGGCAATGAGAGCCGTTTCTTTTAGCAAGGGATGACGGCTAAACGCATATGCTTTGATTTCTTCAGGGATTTTATGCGAAATTTTACCCAAGGCTTGAATGGCAAGTGCTTTTACAAATGGGCTGATTTTAGAGAAGTCTTGCAACAAGATATTTTTTAACCGAGGTTTGATACTCAGTGTAGGCTGTGGGAAAATAGCAACCATTTTTTTGTATTGTTCTTCGTAAGATGAGGCTTCGAGCAGGGGCTGTACTATGTTTTTGGTATCTTCTTCGAGTAAGATATCCATCATTTCTAACGCCAGGGCGACTCCTTCTTTGGTGCCTTTTTCCAGTTGGGTACGTATCCGCAAAATAGCTTGGGCATCGTATAGTATGGAAAGTAGCTGGTATACCATGTTACGCAGATGCTGTAAATCGGTTTTAAGGGCGTTGGTAAGGGGAAGTATGTTGGAGTCTTTGGCAGTTTCGTGGATACAGGTGAGAAGCCAGGCTGCATGTTGAGCTTCTTCATGCAGTTTATTTGTGATGCGCTTACGGTGTGTACCTGACAGCATAAAATTCCCTTGGGCTAAGGCTTGTACAATGCTGTATTGCAACGTGCGATTCGGAAACTCTATTTTGGTAGCCAAAAAGTGCAAGGCATCTGGAGTTTGTAATTGCTCGCATAGCTGAACAATTTTGGTGAGTACCACCGGCTGGGTTTCATGTTCGCGGAATAGTATTTCGAGTGTGTTTTCCGATAGCATCTTGGGTAAATTTCTCAGAGCCTCCATGGCATCTGGGCTGAGCTCGGCGTTGTCGAGTAGTTCGGTAAGAAAGTAGTACAACATCTGATTTTGTACACGTACCACAACACGGAGTGCCCGACGTGCCACGCGGTTTTCCCGGTCGGCAATCAGTTCGCGGAGTAACCGCACTTCGTTTGGGTGCGAATATTTCTGCAGCCATAGTGCCGCTTGTAGCCGTTCTTCTACTCGGATACTTTTGGTTAAGGCAGTAATCTGATCGAGTGAGAGCTGTTGTAGGGAGTGTAAATGTTGTAGATACTCTTTCCAAAAGACTTGTAATTCAGGATACGATTCTTTGTGAGCTTGGTGCTGAATGGCTTGAATTACCACATCGGAAGGGAAATCTACCAATAGATCTTTGGCAATAAATCGTATCTGTTGGTGAGGGTGTGTTATAAGTTCTATAAGTTTTGGGTCAGGAAGCGAATACCTCAATTGTTTACCGACCATTAGGGTATGTTGTAGCATTTGCATGGAAGTTTCACGGTTCGCAAAGCGCTCGGTAATCCATTCGAAACTAAATTGGGGCGTAAGCTGCAATGGCTCATCTTGGTCTTCCTTTAAAGCTTCTTGCACGGTATGGCGGTAGGCAGTATACAGTTTTTTTGCCATCAGAAACCATATTACTACCAGCCCACATAAAATAAAAATGGCAATTTGCTCATCAAAAAATTTGAAAGAAGTCAGGATGAGTAAGAGAACACCAGCGCCCATTTTCCCAATTTGCTTGGCTTTGCCCTCTGCTTGGGTTTGTACCATCATTTTGGTTTCGGCATCTAAAGGTTGGTATAATACTTTGAAAGAAGGTTCTTCGATAGCTTTTCGCCCCGATAAATCGAAGAGTTTATTCATGGCAATGAACAAGAAAAAGAAGGATGCCGCCACACTTGCCAAGCCTGCAGACAGGCTAGCAAGTACACTCGAAATCGCCGCCAAAAACGTAAATAAACCAATGAGAAAGGCTAGTGCTAACAAACCGACACTCAGCCCATATCGGTTCAGTACCCTGCCTACAACCATGGTTTTGGCAATCAGCTCCACAAGTTTGATAACCCCAAAGAAAACCCCAATAAAGCTGGTGAGCTGCGCACGTTGGTCAAAGGTTTTGCGTACCATGCCCACATAGGTAAAGTCTACAAAGTGCTGTGCAATTACCGATAGAATGGTTACGATGAAAATGATTTTAAAATATGGATTTGCTAAAATCGTTGATAAATCGCCTTTTACTTTTTTCTTTTTGCCCGAGCGTGTAGCAAGTTGCTCGTTAAAATGAGCAATGAGCATAAACTGAAAAATCATGCTAACGCCCAACGCAATAGCAGCGAGCCACAATAAATCGGCTGTACCGCCCAAAAGTCTCACAAAAAGTGGAACCGAAAAGAAGCCGATAATCGAGGAAATCACGTCGCCGGAACCAATAATCCCAAACAAACGCTTACTTTGGCGTAAGTCGAAAAGACGCAACGCCATGCCCCAATATTGTAGCGCAATAAGCCCGAGTACTGGAGCTATCCAGATGAATACCACAAAGGCAACCAGCTCGGCATAGGTGAGGGTTGGGCCAAATACGATAAAGATTTTAAAGGAGGTTTCGCCCTCGCCTATAGCGAACCAACTAAGGCGAAATAGCACCATCAGTACTAATATGAACAGTAAAACCAAGGTGATTAGCCGCGAGTAGGCTATCTTACTTTGTAAGCGAGAGAATACTGCCGACATCACAAAGCCTGCTAAACCCGAGAGAATATAGGCATACGGCAGGGCGGAAAGCGAAAAACGGTTGATAAAATTTCCATTGGCATGGGAGAAATAAAAGGCAACAAACATACCCACAAAAAATGAATGCGCCAGTAAAAGCCCGATAGGCTTCCCTTCACTTGGTTCTATGTTGAGGGCGCGGCGAATCGCATTGACCATAATTGTATCGAATTACTTGGTTTGCCGTAAGATACCAAAACCTGTCAACTCCTTAAGGAAGCATTTCTGCAGGGTTCCAAAATTTCTCTTGAAAGTTCTGTACTACATCTTCTCTCACCACGATTCCTTCTTGCGATAGCCTTGCTTCCATAGGGTCGTCAGCGGGAAAGTAATGTTTGCCACTGAGCACTCCGTTGCGGTTTACCACCCGGTGCGCCGGAATTGCTTCGCTATTTCCAAATGATTGGTTCAGTGCCCACCCTACCATGCGGGCGCTTCTTTTGGCACCTAAGTAATTTGCAATGGCACCATATGTGGTTACTCTGCCGTAAGGGATAAGCTTTACCACCTCGTATACATTACGGAAAAAGTTTTCTTGTTCGTGTTTCATAATAGAAAAAGAAACCCTCTTAGCATAGGATTACCAAGAGGGTTTGAAAGTTAAATTTCTAAAGGATATTATTCCATTTCTTTAAGCTTTGCATCTATTTCTTTCTTCTTATCGTCCATACCCATCTGACGGTACATTTGGCTTAACATAGATAACAGGTTATACGCCTCATTTCCTTCAGGGTCTGCTTCGTATGCTTTCACAAAGAATGGTTCTGCCTCTTTAAAATAGTCTACAATTTGTTTTTGTAGTTCTTCCGCTTTTTCCTGGTCAATAAACTCACCACGGTTATTAGCAGGCAGGTTATTGCGTTCTTTAGAAAGGTTTGCTGCTTTGTTGTAATACATCGCGCCCATGTTGTAGTTCATTCCAAAATCGTTCGGCTTAATTTTAAGGGCTTTCAAGTAATTTTCTTTCGCTTTTTCTTCGTTACCCTTGTTTTCGTACATAATCGCCAAATTGCCATAGATGATATGATCATCCGAGTTTTCGGCTTCTTGTTCCAAAAGGGCGATAGCATCATCAATACGGTCGAGCTTGTTGTATGCCTCTACCATAAATCTGAACATATTCTCGTCTTCAGGATACGCCTCTTTTCCCTCTTTGGCTACTTCTAGCATCTTCTCGTAGTTTTCTTTGTTGCGCAACCACTGAGGGTAAAATGTGTAGAATGTGCTATTACCAGTACCTCTTTTTCTAATAAGAGCAGCTATTTTTTCTACGTCTTCTTCCATTTCTTCTTGGAAAGCAATAATAAATGCGTTGGGAAGTCCGGTGGTATCTTCCTCATAAATTAGTCCGGCTTTGTAGAAGGCATCAGCGGCGTTTGCCATATCATCGGCATTGTAAAAGTTGGCGCCCAGATTAATCATTCCGCGATAGAATTCATCAATTTTAAGGTTTGTCTGTATTGCCAAAGGGCTATTTTCACTTTCTTCTTTCATTATTTTTTGATAGGCCTCCAAAGCAATTTCTACCGGATTTTCCACTAAGCTTTGGTAATCGGGGTTTTCAGAAAGAGCGATTGCTTGGTACACTGAACCTTTAGTGTAAAGGGTTTTGGTAGAAGGTTCTTCGGGCTCAATTTTATCCGTTTTCCCTTTAGCTTTAAGCTTGGCGTTTTTCTCAGCAATTTTGTCAATTTCTTTCTGAACTACTCCATCAATTTCAGATTTAGCTTTGTCTAGTTCGCCTTTTTCCAAAGCTGCTTCAGCATTCATAATGCTCTGCCCCAAGCTCATCAGCGTGGCAAGCAGAAGGGTAGCTATTGTTGCAATAATCTTCTTCATGGTTTCTAATGTGTTTTTGTTGTGAACAGATTAACTGTGATTTTAATACGAAAAACTATTTAAATTTATGAAAGCAATTTAAACTCTTTTAAGATTCGTCTTCCGATGGGTTTTCAACTTCTGAAGCCTCCTCTTGGATGGATTCAATTTTAGCCACCGACGAGATTTCATCGCCTTCGTTTAAGCGGATAAGCTTAACGCCTTGCGTAGCTCTGCCCGTAACCCGCAGCTCTTCTAAGCCCATGCGAATAGTAATGCCCAAACGAGTGATAATCATCAACTGGTTGTCATCGGTTACCGATTTCATACTGATGAGGCTACCGGTTTTTTCGGTGATGTTAAGGGTTTTCACCCCTTTACCGCCTCGGTTCGTAATTCGGTACTCTTCTAAGTAAGAACGTTTGCCAAATCCTTTCTCAGAAACTACTAAGAGGGTAGTTTCAGGATGGTTTACGCAGACGAGCCCCACAACTTTATCGTGAGCATCTGCAAGGGTGATGCCACGTACGCCGGTAGCAGTGCGACCCATTGGGCGAACGTTCGATTCATGGAAACGGATGGCTCTGCCCGATTTTAGAGCAATTACAATATCGGAATTACCATCAGTAAGTTTTACATCGTGTAAGGTATCGCCCTCGTTAACATTAATGGCGTTAATGCCATTTTGGCGTGGACGCGAGTAGGCTTCTAGCGAGGTCTTTTTGATCGTGCCTTGCTCGGTACACATCACCAAAAATGTATTGTTGATGTAATCTGGGTTTTTTAAGTTTTTAACATTGATGACCGCTTGAACGCTATCGTTTTCTTCGATCATAATAAGATTTTGTAGTGGGCGCCCTTTCGAGGTTTTGCTGCCTTCGGGCACTTGGTATACCTTCAGCCAAAATACCTTACCTTGTTTGGTAAAGATGAGCAGGTACTCGTGGCTAGTGGCAATAAAGAGGTGGGCAGTGAAGTCATCTTCTTTTGTAGTAACCCCGCGAGACCCTACGCCGCCACGCCCTTGTTGGCGATACTCGGTAAGCGGCGTGCGTTTGATGTACCCAGCGTTCGAAATCGTAATCACCATTTCTTCGTCGGCTATCAAATCTTCGATATCAATATCTTCTGCATTGATTTCAATACGCGTACGGCGTTCGTCGCCATATTTTTCTTTTAAGCCGTGCAGTTCATCCTTAATGATAGACATGCGAAGTTCTTTATTCGCAAGAATTTCCTTGAGTTCTTCAACTAACTGCACTACTTCATCGTGTTCTTTCTGGATTTTCTCACGCTCAAGGCCGGTAAGGCGTTGCAAGCGCATATCTAAAATTGCCTTGGCTTGTACTTCGGAAAGCTCAAACTTTTCCATCAGTTCGGTGCGAGCCGTATCGGGGTCGGCTGCTGCTCGGATCGTCGCGATTACCTCATCGAGGTGGTCGAGGGCAATCAGCAATCCTTTCAAAATGTGCAAGCGTTTTTCGGCTTCGCGCAAATCGTATTCTGTGCGGCGCACTACTACCTCGTGGCGGTGTTCCACGTAATGCTTAATGAGATCTTTCACATTGAGCATCACAGGGCGGCCCTTCACTAGGGCAATATTATTTACACTGAAAGAAGTTTGCAGCGCAGTATGCTTGAAAAGTGTATTGAGTACAATATCGGGTACGGCATCGCGCTTTAGTTCGTACACAACGCGGATCCCTCGGCGGTCTGATTCGTCGCGGATCGCATGGATGCCTTCAATTTTCTTTTCGTTTACAAGCGCGGCTGTTTTCTCTATCATGAGTGCCTTGTTCACTTGGTAAGGCATTTCCGTTACAATAATCATTTCGCGCCCCGATTTATCGGTTTCAAAATGCGTAACGGCTCGCATTACTACCCGACCTCGACCTGTGCTTATAGCTTTGCGAACGCCATCGGTTCCGTAAATGATACCTCCGGTAGGGAAGTCGGGCCCTTTGATGTAGTTCATTAGCTCGGTAATCGTGATTTCAGGATTGTCGATATAAGCAACAATGCCATCAACCACTTCGCTCAAGTTGTGGGGCGCCATATTGGTCGCCATCCCAACGGCAATGCCCGAAGTGCCATTCACAAGGAGGTTAGGGAGTTTTCCGGGAAGTACCGAAGGTTCTTGCAGCGAGTCGTCGAAGTTGTTTTGGAAGTCTACCGTTTCTTTGCGGATATCGGCGAGCATTTCTCCGGCAACTTCTTTAAGGCGTGCTTCGGTGTAACGCATGGCTGCAGGGGAGTCGCCATCCATAGAACCGAAGTTCCCTTGCCCATCCACTAAGGGATAGCGCAGCGACCAGTCCTGTGCCATACGAACCATGGTGTCGTACACGGAACTATCACCATGTGGGTGGTACTTACCTAACGTTTCCCCTACAATACGCGCCGATTTTTTGTAGGGGCGATTGTAGGTAACGCCTAGTTCTGCCATTGCATATAAAACGCGCCGATGCACCGGTTTGAAACCGTCGCGCACATCGGGAAGTGCTCTTGAGATAATCACCGACATCGAGTAGTCGATGTATGCCCCACGCATTTCATCTTCAATGTTTATGGGGATAATGTTACTAGCTTCAGCCATTCTTCACAGTTTCTAAAGTGGGGGGAAATCCCACTATTTTTATGAGTTAGTTTTGCTTCAATTAAGGCGGCAATTTACGTAAAAAAGCCCACTTTGTGGGTAAAAGTGGGCAAAGAAATCCATGTGAATTCCAGGTTTTATTGAGCGGGTAAAAGTGTGGAAGTTACTTCCCCAAAACCAATGCGCAAATGCGCGTTTTGGCAGTAGCCTTTCATAGTAACAGTATCGAAATCTTCGAGGAAAGTTCTGGTAGTGCCGTTCTTCAAGGGCAGCGGTTTTTTACCTGCCCAAGAAAGTTCTAGCATAGAACCGAACGAATCTTTCGTAGGGCCGCTAATCGTCCCCGAAGCGTACATATCGCCCACGTTGATATTGCACCCATTTATTGTGTGGTGTGCTAACTGTTGCGCCATACTCCAATACATATATTTAAAATTAGAATGGCAGATTTTGGTGGCTTCTTCGTCTTTAGGAGCAAGCCACACTTCTAGGTCGATATCAAAATTATGGGCGCCTTGCTGCTGTAAATAGGGGAGCGGAGTTGGGTCTTGTGTAGGCCCTGCTACTCGGAACGGTTCGAGTGCTTCTAGGGGAACAATCCATGGAGAAACGGAAGAACCAAAGTTCTTCCCTAGGAAAGGCCCCAGTGGTACGTATTCCCATTTCTGAATATCGCGTGCCGACCAATCGTTGAAAAGCACCATGCCAAAAATGGCATCTTCGGCATCTTCTACAGCAATAGAGTGCCCCATCAGGGTGTTTTTTCCGGTGATGAATGCCATCTCTAGTTCGAAGTCCATTCGCGCTGAAGCCCCAAACACAGGCGAACTTGCATTTGGCAGCATAGTTTGCCCTTTGGGGCGATGAATATCGGTACCCGATACGACAATTGACGATGCCCTACCGTGGTAGCCTACCGGCAAATGTTTCCAGTTGGGCAATAGGGCATTGTCGGGGTCGCGAAACATTTTGCCCACATTGGTAGCATGTTCGATACTGGAGTAGAAGTCGGTGTAATCGCCGATGCGTACCGGCAGATGCATGGTAGCATCGGTTTGGGGCACAAGTACCTCAGTGGCTTTCGCTGCCAAAGGGCTACCTTCGGTAAGTAGTTCTTGTAAGCGAACCCGTACTTTTTGCCAAGTAGGTTTCCCTAGTGCGATAAAATCGTTGAGGGTAGGCTGGTCAAATACATTTTTTGGGAGTGATACATCGGCTAGAAAACCCAAGTGTGCTGTGGTGGCTAGGTCTAGAATCTGGTCGCCAATGGCAACACCAGCTCGTGCGGCTTTTTGTGCTGTGCTGAAAATGCCATAAGGGAGGTTTTCTAGGGGGAAGTCAGAATTTTCAGGGATGGTTACCCACGATTTTTTAGCAGTATTACTCATGTGTTTCTTGGTTTGGTTGTAGGGCAAAGGTAGGGATTGTCGATGGTTTTTGGGGTAAGCCTTCGCGAGCGTCTGCGGCTTTACGTGGCGAAAATCTGATTGAAATCGCGGAAGCTTTTAAACTCCAAGGCATTCCCCGAAGGGTCGAGGAAAAACATCGTGGCTTGTTCGCCCACCGTACCTTCGAAGCGCACATACGGCTCAATCACAAATTCAATTTTGGCCTCTTTGAGTTTTTCGGCAAGTTGGTGCCAGGCGTCCCAATGTAAAATGGCACCGAAATGCTTTACCGGAACTTGCTTGCCATCTACCGAATTGGTAGGAGCTTCTGAGTCGGGCATATCGGTAAGGTGCGCTGTGAGTTGGTGCCCAAAAAAATTAAAATCAATCCAGCGTTCAGAAGTGCGGCCAATGGTACAGCCGAGTAAATCGCCATAGAAGGCATGGGTCTTTTCCAGGTCGGTTACCGGAAATGCCAAGTGAAACGGGGTGAGGTTCTCCATAATAATCAAGAATTTGGGGTGAAGAGGTACTACAAAAAAAGGCTAATACCTTCATAAGTATTAACCTTCTTGTTTAATTGACAAGCTATATAAAAAATCTTAGCTTCTTCTTCTTTCTTTAATTTTAGCAGCTTTTCCTTTACGGCCACGCAAGTAAAACAAGCGAGCTCTTCTCACTTTACCGTAGCGGATTACTTCAATTTTAGCAATGCTAGGAGAAAGTAAAGGGAAAATACGCTCTACCCCAATGCCATTTGAAATTTTACGTACAGTGAATGTTTCGCCATTGCTACCTTTGTTACGGCGTTGAAGCACCGTACCTTGGTACTGCTGAATACGTTCTTTATTGCCTTCAGTGATACGTACGTGTACATTTACCGTGTCACCCGGGCCAAACGAAGGAATTTCTTTTTTCTGCGCTTCAAACTCCTGTTCTACGAATTTTAGTAAGTCGCTCATTTTTTTATTAATTAGAAGGTAAATAGACCTATTTTTTTCCAATGCGGAATTAAGAAGGGTGCAAATATAGAGGTTATCTCGCCGCCACAAAAATTATCTTGTAGAATCCGTTAAAAAAGTTCAGAATTTTAATTACTTCTTTTTCATTATGAAACCATATCCACAATACCGCATTTTATCCATCGATGGAGGGGGAATCCGAGGGCTCATCCCCGCGATGGTGCTTGCCGAAATTGAAAAACGAACCGGTAAACCCATTGCCGAAATGTTCGATATGATTGCCGGCACTTCTACCGGGGGCATTTTAGCGTTGGGGCTTACCCTACCGGGCGAAAACGGAAAACCTCGCTACAGCGCCAACGATTTGGTAAAACTCTACCAAGAACACGGCAAAACCATCTTTTCGCAAACTACCTGGCACAAAATTAAGTCGGCTTCAGGTATTGTGGATGAGAAGTACTCGCAACAGGGCATTGAATCGGTACTGAAACAATACTTTGGTAATACCAACTTGAGCGATTTGCTCCTCGATGTGCTCGTAACCAGTTACGATTTGGAACGCCGCCGCCCGTTCTTTTTCAAAAGCCACAGAGCCAAAGAAGACGACAGCCGCAACTTCTTAGCATGGGAGGCTGCGCGTGCTACTTCGGCAGCGCCTACCTATTTTGAACCGCTACAACTTTTTGCCCGCCACCAAGAGGGATACCATGGTTTGGTAGATGGCGGTGTTTTTGCCAATAACCCGGCCATGTGTGCCTTTGCCGAAGCCACTGCCTTAGGCAATACCGATTTGCTAGTGGTTTCTATTGGTACTGGCGAAACCAACACACCCTACCCTTATACCGATGCCAAAAATTGGGGAATGATTGAATGGATTAAGCCCATCATTAGTGTAATGATGGATGGCAATAGCGATACGGTAGCCTACCAACTCGAGCAAGTGCTACAGGCAAACCCTAAAAGCGATTATTTCCGGTTGCAAACTAAGCTGATTGAAGGCAGTGAGCAGATGGACAACGCTAGCCCCGATAATATCCGCCTTCTACAGGTAGTTGCCGATGACCTCATCACTAAGGAAAATATGAAAATTGGCGATATCTGTAACTATCTTACGA
Organism: uncultured Roseobacteraceae bacterium; assembly: GCA_964394585.1. Taxonomy (GTDB): domain Bacteria; phylum Bacteroidota; class Bacteroidia; order Cytophagales; family Flammeovirgaceae; genus CAYUJH01. Next base: position 3,068 of record CAYMYI010000109.1, on the reverse strand, counting down.
ATACTACGCCCGATATTGCCTAAGAGCGTAGCAGTTTTTTCTTTCAATTATTTTTAAAACAGATATGCAAAAAGTTTTGGTAACCGGTGGCATGGGCTACATTGGCTCGCACACGGTGGTTGAGTTGGCACAAGCCGGGTTTATACCCATCATTATCGACGATCTTTCGAATGCACAGCCGGAAGTGTTGGAGGGAATTACCCAAATTATCGGGCAGACTCCTGCGTTCTATCAGTTCGATTTGTGCGATGCAAACGCGCTGCATCGGTTTTTCGAGCAAGAGAAAGAGATTGCTGCCGTGATCCATTTTGCGGCAAGCAAAGCTGTAGGCGAGTCGGTGCAAAACCCGTTGAAGTACTACAAAAATAATTTACTATCTCTGATGAACGTGTTGGAAGCAATGCCGACACAGGGTATACAGCATTTTGTGTTTTCCTCGTCGTGTACGGTGTATGGGCAGCCAAAGCAATTGCCGGTTACCGAATCCTCGCCCATACTGCCGGCAGAATCGCCCTATGGCAATACCAAACAAGTGGCTGAGGAAATCCTCCGCGATACGTGCCATGCCAACCCTTCGCTCAGCATTGTTTCTTTGCGCTATTTTAATCCGGTAGGGGCACACGAAAGTGCACAAATTGGAGAGTGGCCTCAAGGTGTCCCTAACAACTTGGTGCCCTTTATTACCCAAACTGCCGCCGGGGTTCGCGAAAAGCTCTTGGTATTTGGCAACGACTACAACACCCCCGATGGCTCCTGCATTCGCGATTACATCCATGTAAGCGATTTGGCGAAAGCGCATGTGGCGGCGCTTCGGCGTATGCTTGACGGCAACGCCGAGAAATCCTATGAGTTTTTCAACTTGGGAACTGGCAAAGGCTATTCAGTCCTCGAAGTAATTGCTGCCTTTGAAGAAGTGAACCAGATTACCCTCAACTATGAAATTGTGGCACGCCGCCAAGGCGATGTGGAACAAATTTGGGCAGATACCACACTCGCCAACCAAGCTCTGGGTTGGAAGGCAGAAAAAACACTCGCCGAAATGATGCGCTCGGCATGGCTGTGGGAAAAGCGGTTGCGTTCTATCTAGCCCGCCATACAATAGAAATGGTTGAGGATTTAAGAGCTTAAGCACAGCGCAATTTAACTGAGTTGATGAAAGATGACCAAAATCATCTTTGGGGTGTAATTATTTTTATTATATTTGAATGACCGAATAGTCAGTCAATAAATCATGGGACGCTCCGAAGAACTCAATATCGAACTCCGCGAACGCAGCAAAGCCGCCATTTTACAAGCGGCTATGCAGCTATTTGCTCAAAAAGGCTACGAGAAAACCTCGATCAGTGCCATTGCCCAAGCCGCCGGCGTTGCAAAAGGGCTGGTCTATAACTATTTCCAAAGTAAAGAGCACCTCCTCGAAGAAGTAGTTTTATATGGATTACAACAGATGGCGCATACCCTCGAAGGGATTGAAGAAGCTACACCTGCCGGCATGATGGACATCATTGTTGAGCAAACCTGCCAAGCCTTAGAAAGCCAAATCGAGTTTTGGAAGCTGTACATTGCCCTAGTTACCCAAGTACATGCCTACGAACGTATGCGTCATATTTTTGAAAATATGATGCAAGGCGCTATGCAAACCATCCGCCCCATTTTGGAAAGATTAGGGGTGCAAAATGCAGAGTATCACGCCAAAAGTTTTGCTGCTACGCTCGATGGTATGGCAATTCACTATATCTTTTTTGGAGATGCCTACCCACTGCGCCAAGTAGGTGAAGCAGTGAAAACGCACTATCAGTTACTTATCGAAAAATCTTCTAAACCTCCTACATCATGAAAAACATTGCAATGCTAGCGAGTAGCCTGGTGCTGCTCAGCCTTGCCCATGCTATTGCGCAAGATGCGCTGCTTACAGCAACCGAAATTGTCAAAATTGCCGATGAACGCATGCGAGGCACGCAGAGTTACTCGGAAATCACCATGAAAATTATACGCCCAGAGTGGGAGCGAACCATGTCGATGAAAAGCTGGTCGAAAGGCGAAGCGTACAGCTTGGTACTTATTACAGCCCCAGCGCGCGATAAAGGAACGGCATCGCTCAAACGCGATAACGAGTTGTGGAATTGGATGCCTGCCATCGAGCGTACACTGAAGGTATCGCCCTCTATGATGATGCAAAGCTGGATGGGTTCCGATTTTACCAACGATGACCTCCTTCGGCAGTCGTCCATCGTGTACGACTACACACATACGTTGCTGGAACCCGAAACCATTGACGGCATGGAGTGCTACCAAATTGAGTTTATCCCCAAACCCGAAGCACCGGTAGTGTGGGGAAAGATTTTGCTATGGGTTGAAAAGGACAACTTAAACCAAGTAAAGGCAGAATATTACGACGAAGACGGCTACCTCATCAATACGATGCTACTTTCCGACATGAAAGAAATGGGAGGCAGGGTAATTCCTACACGGATGGAAATGATTCCCGCAGAGAAAGAGGGGCACAAAACTGTGCTGATTTATGAAAAACTCGATTTTTCCGTAGAACTGAAAGATAACTTTTTCTCGCTCCAAAACATGAAACGAGTACGATGAATACCCTCTTTAAAATTGCTTGGCGAAACATTTGGCGCAACAAACGGCGGACAATCATCACGCTGTCCTCGATTTTTTTTGCCGTATTGCTGGCACTGTTTCAGCGCTCGATGCAAACCGGCAGCTACAGCATGATGATCGAAAATGTCGTGGGCTTGTATTCTGGATACATCCAAGTGCACGATTCTGCCTATTGGGAAGATAAGTCAATCAATAAACTTCTTGTGCTGAACGATTCGCTTACCGGGCAGTCAGCCTCGCACCCTTCGGTTACCCTTACCTTACCTCGCCTCGAAACCTTTGCCCTTTCGGCTTCGGAAACCCTCACAAAAGGCGTGTTTGTGATGGGCATTCACCCTGAAAAAGAACACGAAATGACCGGCATTGCTAATAAAGTAACACACGGACGCTATTTGCAGGCTGCAGAAGAAGGTATCCTGGTTTCTAGCGGATTGAGCAATTACCTCCAAATG
>CAYMYI010000108.1:11554-14353 GCA_964394585.1 uncultured Roseobacteraceae bacterium | reverse complement strand
ACCCAGTTTGCATCGTTAGAGCGTCTATCGGTACGGCGCAATTTCCTCGATTTTGCCGATTTGGAAAACCAACCCTTATCGGTAATAGAGTACATTCCGCAGAAACGGCAACGAGGCGATGAAAGTCTTTTGGTACAAGTAGGCGACACGCTCCGCCTGCTTGCTAACATAGAAGGATCGGCAAACCAATACCTTTGGTTTAAAGATGGGGAGCGGTTGTTTTTATCGCCCAGTGGTTCGGCGGATACCTATGCTATTGCTCCGATTGAGGCAGGAGATGCCGGGGTATACGAATGCCGTGTTACTTCGGCTAAAGTTCCGAATCTTACCCTAGAAACTCGCTTTTTTGAAGTTACCACCGATTGCGGCGACTTGCTTTCTGCTACTATCAGTACCCAAAGTAACCTTTCTTTTTGCGAAGGCGATAATGTGTACGCCATTTTACGCGCTAATACCGATACTACGTTGCAATACCGATGGCGGAAAGATGGGGAACTCTTGCCTCTTGCCAACGATAGCATTTATGTCGCTTTTGAGCCGGGAAGCTATACAGTAGAGGTGGAAGGGCCGTTAGGATGCATTGCACAGTCGGTACCAACGGTAATTTCTACGAATCCGACCCCCGAAATTCGCCTAGCTTCTACCGATTCGGTGAACCTACAAGCAATTACCTCCGAAGAGGCTTCCGCAGTATATTGGTTGAAAGATGGGGAGCGCATTGATGGAGCTACCGGGTTAATCTATCAAGTTACCGAATCGGGCGTATACCAAGTAGCCGTTACGAATAGTGCCGGCTGTGTAGCTACTTCAACGCCGCGCTTGGTTGCCATCACTGCCCTAGCAGATGACTTTGCCAATGGAGCCGTTTGGGTATATCCTAACCCAACAGTAAATCGCCTGACGGTAGCGTTCGATGGCGTACAACGTCAGGTTATGTTCGTGCTGCGGAATGCTTCGGGGCAAGTAATATTTCAGCAAAGTGCGCAACGCGTAGAACGGTTCTCCATGGAGTTGGGTAGCTTGCCTAGTGGGTTATATCTACTCGAAATTAGGTCTGAAAACGGGCACATACTCCGAAAGGTAGAGAAACGGTAAGCATACTGTTAGGTGTAAAGCATACATGCGAATTTATTAAACATATTAATTAATATTTGTTATGAGTTTTTTTATATATATACTCTGCCTTCTTATTTGTATATTTATGTTATGAGTACTCAGAAAGGAGAAAAAATTGACTCGAACACTCTTAAATTCAAAGTAGAGCATAACGATTTTATTTAATTCCTTATTATGAAAAAAATAATTTTTGATTTGTTTTATGCTATTCTATTCTTTAAGCACATTCGCTTGGGGCTGTGCGCTATATTTTCCAGATGGGACTAGCGCTCATATGGAGTTTGATGACGAAACGAACGAGTTTCTATATGGACAGGTGTTTGATGTGTATGGAGATCCTGTTGGCCCTATAAGTTGGGCAGACCCTGATGCATGTTTAGCTTCTGAATAAAGCTCATTTAGAGTTGTCATTTAGTATTTTTGAGAGTGTTTTTATTTATAAGGTTCTTAAATAAATCTAACTATAAGTGCTTCAGAATTAGTTTAATATTTCAAATTATCATATTAAAATTTTATTTCTATGAAAAATCGAATAAATATAATGTTGTTAGCACTGTCGGTGCTTTTGCTAGCTTCTTGTTCGGATGAGCAAGATAACATTACAACAGAAGACAACATTCGTAACGTATCGGCACTGGTTAAAGCAGGGCTTATTGAACTTGGTCCAACCGACCTAGTTTACAATGCAGGGCCTGCCTCTTCTGATGAAGAGAAAAGAATGGTGGTGTTGGCAGGGCTGGAAACCAAACGGGTTTTAGAAAAAGTTGAAAATGCCTCTTGGCAAGAGGCACACAAAGCCGTGCAATCGGTGTTGGAAAACGAGCAATACGATGGCTCGGCTGAAAATGTAATGTTTCAGAAGGCATCATACTATATGCTAACCGACCATTTGTACCCTGCGCAAGAGGACAGCAAAGAATGGAAAGCTGCCGTAGGCTATTACATTGAGGTGCTTGCTACTCATAGAAGTTTCCATATTGATTTAGTGCTACCAGGGCTAATTGCCCTAGAGGGGTATTGGGGCGAAGAAAAAATGGCGACAGTAAGAAAACAGTTTGTAAAGCATGCAGAAGCAGCCATTGCAAAAGCAAATAGCGATACTAGAATGCGAACATCGCAGAATGAAATGATAAGAGCCAAATACGCCTATATTGACAAACTATCGGGCTATTTAGCAACATTCCAGGCTTCCTAAGATGAGCTCTTCCTGCTAAGTATTAAATAGTTAAAAGACCTCCATGCAGCTAAGCATCGAGGTCTTTTTTTGCGTCACAACATTGTATAGCTAAAATCCACCTTCTTTTAAGAATTTTTCTTTGCGCACTGCTTTCAAGTCTTTTACTATCATATCTTTCACCAAATCGTGGAGCGAGTGTTTCGGTTGCCACCCCAATTTTTCCTTGGCCTTGGAAGGGTCGCCAATGAGCAACTCCACTTCAGTAGGGCGGAAGTAACGAGGGTCAATTTCGAGAATGCATTGTCCTTCATGGAGGACAAATTCTGCTTGGCTACTTTTCACTACATAGGCTTTTTCTTCCAATCCGTTACCTTCAAACCGTAGTTCAATCCCCAATTCTAAAAATGCCAAACGGATAAAATCGCGGACGGTAGTTGTAACGCCGGTGGCAATCACAAAATCTTCAGGGGTTTCTTGTTGCAACATGAGGTACATTGCCTCCACAT
>CAYMYI010000108.1:0-11544 GCA_964394585.1 uncultured Roseobacteraceae bacterium | reverse complement strand
TAGTCTTTAGCATGCCCCCAGTCGCGTTTTGCATCGAGGTTTCCCATGTAAAGCTTCTGCTGAAGCCCCATTGCAATGCGCGCAGCAGCTCTGGTAACTTTGCGTGTAACGAAGGTTTCCCCACGGATGGGACTTTCGTGGTTGAACAGAATACCGTTGCATGCAAACATATGGTAGGCTTCGCGGTAGTTTACGGTAATCCAATATGCATAGAGCTTTGCCACGGCGTATGGCGAGCGTGGGTAAAAGGGGGTGGTTTCGCGTTGGGGCACTTCTTGCACCAAGCCGTATAGTTCTGAAGTGCTGGCTTGGTAAATGCGGGTTTTTTCTGTGAGATTGAGTAAGCGGATGGCTTCGAGCAGGCGCAATGTACCCAATCCGTCAACATTGGCGGTATACTCTGGGGAATCGAAGCTTACCCGAACATGCGACATGGCGCCCAAGTTATATATTTCATCAGGCTGAATTTCCTGGATAAGACGCGTGAGGTTTGAGCTATCGGTCAGGTCGCCATAGTGCAAAATAAACTGCAAATCCTCTTCGTGAATATCTTGGTATAAATGTTCTACTCGTTGTGTGTTAAACAACGAACTACGGCGTTTAATACCGTGGACTTCATATCCTTTCTTCAAGAGAAGTTCAGCAAGATAGGCGCCGTCTTGTCCGGTAACCCCGGTAATCAGTGCTTTTTTCATAGGTTTCTTGGTTATGCTACAAATATATACCAAGATTTATGTGAATGGAGGATTTCCTTATTTAACCTGATTTTTAAGGATTTAGAAGGGGTAACCTCCCCAAATCAATTTGTTTTAAGTTTATGATAGTGTAGTACTGTCAGATTAGGGGAAGTAGTGGAGCTCTTTTAGGCATTAACTAGAGAAAGCGTAACGTTATACACAGTACAAACCTATTTCACTATGAAATATACCTTGATTTTACTTTGGGTTTTAGGAGTGAACACAACGCCTGCACAACAACCCTCTTCGATTGAAAAGGCATTCCAAGAAATAGCGAAGGCTTTTCGTGAAAATGATGCCACACCCTTGAACAATTATTGGGCGGCTATGGTAGAACTAAATACCCCAACGCACCAAGGCTTTACTACGCCCAAACACGCGGCAGAAATGTTGCAAAATCTGTTTGTACAGTATCCTTCAGCACAATTTGAATACCAACACAAGGGCAGCCTTACCGACTCGCTTCATTATCGCATTGGGCAATACCGGTACGAATCTGAACCACTGACCATTTATTTGTTGCTCCGCCAAGAAGTTGGACAGGTTACCATTCAAACGTTAGAAGTAAGCAAGGGGAAATAAGTAGGGTTTTGCTCGGTTTGTTTTATACTTTTGCAGCGTGAAAACTCCTGAATACATCAACCAAAAAGCCCTGCAAACATTTATTGAGCGTGCATTGCAGGAAGATGTGGGCGAAGGCGACCATTCATCGCTGGCGGCAATTCCTGCTACGGCGCAAAACAGTGCTGTTCTGCTGGCTAAAGACGAAGGTATTGTGGCGGGGGTAGCGCTCGCTGAAACTATCTTTAAACATGTTGATCACACCCTTACAGTAAACGTTTTCTTGTCGGATGGAACGGCTTTTACCTATGGCGACATCATTTTAGAAGTCAGTGGTGCAGCGCGTTCTATTTTAACGGCAGAACGTTTGGTGCTCAATTGCATTCAACGCATGAGCGGTATTGCCACCTATACACGAAATGTGGTGGATACGCTTGCCAATACTCAGACTAAGGTGTTAGATACTCGCAAAACTACTCCGAACTTCCGCATGATGGAAAAGTGGGCAGTTGCCATTGGCGGAGGGGTAAACCATCGCTTCGGGCTTTTCGATATGATTATGTTGAAAGATAACCACATCGATTATGCAGGGAGCATTGCTAAGGCAGTAGAAGCCGCTGTAGCTTACCGAAATCAGCTGGGCACACCTCTGCGCATTGAGGTGGAAACTCGAAACCTTGCCGAGGTACAACAAGCCCTAGATACCCAAAAGGTTGATGTCATCATGCTGGATAATATGTCGCTTGACGATATGAAACAGGCAGTAGCCCTAATCGACGGACGAGTAACCACTGAGGCGTCCGGAGGAATTACTTTAGAAAATTTAGAAGCAGTAGCACAATGTGGTGTAGACTTCATCTCGATGGGAGCACTCACATATGGGGCGAAATCGCTAGATTTTAGCCTAAAAGCCAAAAAATAATCTTGATTAATCTTTTACTTGTATGACAATCAAAACAAAAAAATACCAACTGACCAACCAGACGTTTATCTCTTTGGCAATGAAAAACGTATTGCTAGATTTTTGGTGGGTATGGTTTGTACCGGTTGCTATTTTGCTCATCCCCATTTTTTATGCCCCAGCTTTGTGGTGGTGTGTGTCGATCGCTCTTACGCTTTCAGTACTTTATGTACTATTTTGGCTTATTCAGTTTACGGGAATCACCCAAATGGAGCAAGCTAAGTTTCTTTTTCAGAAACTTTACTATGAGATTAGCAGCAAGCAAATTTTAATTAAGCTAAATGCGCGCGAAGGAATGCCCATTCAGTGGAATCAAATTAAGAAGGTGAAGCAACGTAAAGATGCCTACTTACTTATTATTAGCCGTGGACAGATGATTTATCTTCCTTTCAAGATTTTTAAATCGGAAAGTGAGATTAAGTTTATGGAAACCATCTTGAAACGTAAAAACTTACTACAATAACCAACACAACGTTTGCGATTCCCTTCAAGGGCGAGCAAGCGAATTTCGTTCACCGATCTTTTCATATTGTATGGACGTAGAAGCTGTCATTATTCTGATTTCGTTAGCCTTTTCTGCTTTTTTTTCAGCGGTTGAAATAGCCTTTATTTCGGCAAATCGGCTACACCTTGCCATACAGAAAAAAAAGGGAGGATATATTGCCGGCATCGTTAGTCATTTTGTGAACAATCCGGGATATTTTATTTCCACTACGTTGATAGGCAACACTGTTGCCTTAGTGGTATATGGTATTTTTATGGCGGAATTGCTTGAACCAAGTATCGAACTGTATTTGAATCAACACTTTTCGGCGCTGTCAGAGGGGAGTTTAGGCGTACTTGTACTGATTGTGCAGACGATTTTATCGACAATCATTGTATTGGTAACGGCTGAGTTCTTACCCAAAAGTATTTCGTTAGTGAACCCCGATGCGCTGCTACGAGCCGCTGCCATCCCTATGAATATAATCTACACGATTTTCTTTCCGTTTTCTTGGGTGATTGTACACCTTTCTAAGCTGCTTATTACTAAACTTTTTAAGCTCGAATACTCAGAAATGCGCCCTGCTTTCGGGCTGGTAGATTTGAACAATTATATCCACAATACTTCAGTACCTTCTACAGAACAGGAACCTAAAATCAATAAAGAAATTTTTAGCAATGCCCTGGAATTTAAAATGATGAAGGTGCGCGATTGTATGGTGCCACGCAAAGAAATTTTAGCCGTAGATGTTGAAGACGATATTTCGGAGCTAAAGGAAAAACTCATAGAAAGCGGACATTCTAAAGTGTTGGTTTACGAAGACTCGATTGATAACATTATTGGATATGTGCATGCATTGGCACTCTTTAAAAAACCAGAGAATATCCGTGAAGCTATTAAAGATATTGCCGTAGTACCCGAAACCATGCCTGCAAACGAGCTAATGGTACGGTTTATTTCTGAACATAGAAGCTTGGCTATCATCGTTGATGAGTATGGGGGGACTTCGGGGCTGGTTACAATCGAAGATATTATGGAAGAAATTTTTGGGGAAATTGAAGATGAGTTCGATGAAGACGAACTAGAGCTTACCCAATTAGATGCGCATACCTATCGACTAAGTGCGCGCCACGAGATAGAGTATTTGAACGAGCAATACAGTTTTGCAATCCCAGAAGGCGATTATGATACCTTAGGAGGGTTTATCATTTTTGTGAACCGAAACGATATCCCCGAAGAAGGCGATTTGATTGAAACCGATCGGTTTATCATTCAGGTAGAGTCGATGATTGATGCGCGTATCGATATTGTAAAGCTAACCGTTTTGGCAAGCGAAGTAGCGGAAGGAGCTGTATAACGAGTACAAAACTAGCTGATGTGCTCAAAATCGCGCCAAACCTGATCGTTAGGTAGCCGTGCCGAAAGCGATACCAAATCGCCTTTGGTAGGATGCACAAAACTAAGTGTACGAGCATGAAGGTGGATGCTGCCATCTTGGTTGCGTTCGGGGTAGCCGTACTTTACATCGCCTTTGATAGGGCAGCCGATTTTAGCTAGCTGTGCCCTAATTTGATGAGGCCGCCCAGAAATAGGTTCTATCTCTAATAAAAAATATTTATTGACTTTCGCCTTGAGGGTATAGCGCAATTCGGCGCGTTGCGCATTCTTTTTCGGTTGCAAATACACTCTGGTTACATTGCGGGTTTTATCTTTTTCGAGCCAATGCACTAGGGTATCTTGGTCTTGCTCAGGGCGCTCTTTTACGAGTGCCCAATAGGTTTTATCAATCTTCCGTTCCCGGAAAACCTTGGTCATCCGTTCTAAAGCTTTAGAAGTTCGGGCTAATAGCACTAAGCCACTTACAGGCCGATCGAGCCGATGAATTACCCCACAAAACACATTGCCCGGTTTCTGATATTTTACCCGAATGTATTCTTTCACCATTTCGGAAAGTGGCAAATCACCGGTTTGGTCGCCTTGTACCAAAATGCCGGCTTGTTTGTTTACAGCAATCAGGTGGTTGTCTTCGTAAATAACTTGGAAATGTTCCATGGATGGGCTAATAGCTTTCGTTTTCGTTGGGGAATTGCTGTTGTTTTACATCGTTGATGTACGAGGTAACTGCTTGGTGCATGGCATCGTACAATTCTGCATAGCGGCGTAAGAAACGAGGTTTAAAGTCTTTCGTGATACCTAGCATATCGTGCGTTACGAGTACTTGCCCGTCGACATGAGGGCCTGCGCCAATACCTATCACTGGTATATCGAGCCGCTCGGCAACTTTTTTTGCCAGAGAAGCCGGGATTTTCTCAAGCACGAGCGCAAAACAACCACATTCTTGGAGCATTTGTGCATCGCTAAGAAGCTTAGCCGCTTCGGCTTCTTCTCGAGCGCGGACAGTATAGGTGCCAAATTTATAAATCGACTGAGGGGTAAGCCCTAAGTGACCCATAATGGGTACGCCGGCACTCAAAATGCGCAGTACCGATTCTTTAATTTCTTCACCTCCTTCCATTTTTACGGCATGTGCGCCCGATTCTTTCATAATGCGGATTGCAGAGCGCAACGCCTCTGAAGAGTTTCCCTGATAAGAACCAAAAGGGATGTCTACCACTACAAGCGAGCGTTTTACGGCACGGATCACCGATGCCGCATGATAAATCATCTGATCGAGTGTAATAGGCAAAGTGGTTTCATGCCCAGCCATCACATTAGAGGCGGAATCACCTACGAGCAGAATATCCGTACCGGCATGGTCGAGGATTTTTGCCATTGAATAATCGTAAGCCGTCAGCATGGAAATCTTCTCTCCTCGTTCTTTCATGGCTTGTATTTGGTGGGTTGTAATGCGCTTTATTTCGCCGCCGCCACTTTGGGTTGACATATCGCTTCAGTTTTTAACGTAAGTAGAAAAAGATGTATAACAAACAAAGGTACGTACAAACCGGCAGTGTTCCTTACCAGTGCCCTATTTTGGTAAACTAAGCCCTATTTTTGTTGCCCAATCAAATAAATGTAGCGGTATGGGATTGCTCAATTTAGATAACCTAACTGAAGCTGAACAAGAGGACCTTTTCAATTATCTCTACCCGTTTGTTACAGCTAATAAAAAACAGCGCTTTCGAGAGGTATTAGCGAACCGCACCAGGCATCTTACGGTAGTGCTCGAAGATTTGTATCAATCGCACAATATAAGTGCGGCAATTCGTTCATGCGAGTGCTTTGGTATTCAAGATGTCCACATCATAGAGAAAAAACACAGCTACCAAATCAATCCGCATGTACTCAAAGGAGCGAGTAAGTGGGTGTCCTTTCATCGCTATCGGACTACAGAAGCCGCTATACAATCTTTAAAAAAAGCAGGGTATGCTCTAGCAGTTACTTCGCCGCACCTACACGATAGTATTTCCGTAGAATCCTTGCCACTCGAACAGAAAGTAGCGCTTGCCTTTGGAACAGAATTACGAGGCGCCACTAACACTTTGCTACAGGAAGCAGACTATAAAGTATACGTACCGATGTATGGGTTTACCGAAAGCTTTAATGTTTCGGTGAGCGTTGCCCTATGTTTGCAAACACTGGTGCATTTGCTCAAAGCCGATGATCGCATTGCTTGGCAGCTGACCGAAGCAGAGCGAAAACGTATACACCTCGAGTGGGTTATGAAAGCCGTAACCAATGTCCAAATGCACATAAAACGCTTTTTAAAATCGAACGGCTAACACCGAGTTTAGCCATTTCTTTGCAAAATGTTTTGCGTTCCCTTGTGGCAAATCATTGGTTAAAGAAACGTTCGTACGGAAATACATAGCGAAACTCTCATAAAGTTTTTGCTGGTTCTTTTAAAAAACGTAGTTTCACTTTTTCCGACTAAAAACTGTTTCTATTTCTAAAGATATTCTGTTTAACCATTTGAGATCTCGATAATTATGGCTGTATCGGAAACGAACGTTGAACATTTGCTAGCCGAACTACCCAACATCCACCAAGGCATTGGAACCCACTTAGGCGAAATGCTGCATGTAGGGATTCTTCTTACTAACGAAAGTGGAGCATGCATATGGGCAAGCAATTATATGCAGCAGCTCATAGGGAAAACCACTAAAAACCTACTGGGAATTGGCTGGAAAACCCTTATAGACCCTAAAGATATTGCTCTGTTTAATGCACAGTGGGATGTTTGCCGAAATACCCCTAAAAACGGCTTTTTAGAGTGTAGGCTTAAAAGTGAGGATAGCACAGACCGATGGGTGAAATTTCGATTATGCCCCTATCCGTTCGATGCCGCCCAAAAAGGGTGTTTGGTCGATGGCTTTGTAGTGCTGATGGAAGATATTACTCTTTCGCGCATTAAAGAAGAAGAACTGTACCTACAAGCAGATTTGTTGGCTGAGGTGAATGATGCTGTGATTGTGCTAGATCTGAACAACTGCGTGAGCTATTGGAACTATGGGGCTGAGAAACTCTACGACATGAAGGCCGATGAAATGATTGGGAAAAAGCTGCGCCACGCATTTGAGTACCAATGGGACAAGGCAGAAAAAAAAGAAAAAGCCAAAAAAGAATTGTGGGAAAATGGGTACAATCGTAGTGAATTGCGCCATGTACGGAAAGATGGTAGCAAAATCTATGTGGAAGTATCCATGCATCTGAATTACGATAAAAGCACTGGCGAACGAAATGGGGTTACCTCAATCGTTCGCGATATCACTGAGAAAAAGGAAGCTGAAATCGACTTGCGTAAAACGCATCGCTACATTAGGCTATTACTTAACCGAGCTGAAGAGGAAAATCAGTACCTAAAGCAAGGAATTACCCCTCCGCAAAACGAGGGGTTCGAGAACATCATCACGCAGAGTACGAACTTTAAAAAAGTGCTTACCCAAATACAGCAAGTAGCGGCTTCCGACGCTACGGTATTAATCTTAGGAGAAACCGGAACAGGGAAAGAACTACTTGCAAGAGCAGTCCATAACCGAAGTGCGCGCCACGAAGGGCCTTTGGTAAAGGTAAACTGTGCGGCACTTCCTTCGGAGCTTATCGAAAGTGAACTTTTTGGACATGAAAAAGGTGCTTTTACCGGAGCAATTGCTAAAAAAATTGGTCGGTTTGAATTTGCTGAGGGGGGCAGTATTTTTCTTGACGAAATCGGCGAATTACCGTTAGAATTGCAGGCAAAGCTGCTGCGCGTTTTGCAAGAAGGAGAATTCGAACGCTTAGGCAGTACTAAAACTATTTCTACAAATGTGCGTGTAATTGCAGCTACGAACCGCGATTTGCTCAAAGTAGTAAACGAAGGGGGCTTTCGTGCCGATTTGTACTACCGTTTAAACGTGTTCCCTATTCAAGTGCCACCATTGCGCGAACGTAAAGAAGATATCCCGTTATTGGTAAACCATTTTGTACAGAAATATGGAAAAAGTACCGGGAAAGAAATTACCAAAGTACCGAAAAAAGTAATGATGCAGTTTGAAAACTACGATTGGCCAGGGAATATTCGCGAGTTGGAAAATATAGTAGAACGCGCTGTAATTATCACGAGTGGAAAGAGCTTGCAAATGGGCAATTGGCTTGAGCAAGAACGCGTAATATTCGACAACGAGCAGTTTGTAACCTTAGCCGAAAAAGAAGCTGAATACATAACGGCGGTACTCAAGAAAGTGAATTGGAAAATCAGTGGTCCGAATAGTGCTTCAGAAATTTTAGGGATGAAACCTACGACACTTCGCTCCCGAATGGAGAAACTAGGGGTGCAGCGTCCTTTTTAAAGGGGCAATAGTGGAATTCGTTCGGTAATCCCGCTTTCATCAAAAATCAAGCATTCATACCGGTCTTCCTCGGTACGCTGTATGGCAAAAACACCGGCAAATTCAGGGATGTTGAGTTGTGTCCGTTCTCGGAGTTCTTTGGCGTATACAAAGCGTACTTCTAAAAAAATACCGCCTACTCGAAGGTTTTGCATAATCCGTTCGTAAAGTCCTGCCATTACCTCATGGCTTTTAATAGGAGAGTACATATAGATAAAATCGGCTTGTTGATAGTAAGAAGCAGGCACTTCGAGGGCATCGCCGTGGGTAATTACTACCGTACTATCAGTTTGATAGTCTGTTAAAAAACGCTTAGAAATTGAAGCAAGGTCTTCAGAATATTCAAGCCCTAATACTTGTTGAAACCCTAAGCATAGGGCAGCATATAGTTTGTCGCCATTGCCAGAGCCCACATCCATAAACACACGATGTTCTGGCTGTTTTAAACGCCGAACAATGCTGGCAAAAGTTTCCATATCGTATAAGATACCTCCCCAATAGTCGGAGTTTTGCTCAGAAAGAGTATTCTCGTTTCCGGCGCACATTGCTGTGATGAGAGCCGCTTCTCGGTTGGCGCTATCTTCAGAAAGGCAATAGGTTTGTACATCGCGAAGGGTAATGCCTTCACTATTCAAATCGAAGTATATTTTTTCAGGGTAGCGCAAAATATCTATCTGATGCAAAAAGGTGCGTTTTGAAGGCGTTAATGTATTAATAGTATCAGTTGGTGTTGCTGAGACCGTAGTTTGGTTATTGGGTTCTTTGGAATCACAAGCAGCAAGAATACCCATCCAAAAACACAAGAATATCCAAAGGGGGGAGCGAAAAATTTCCATAATCTTTTTGGTTAATCTATCCCAAAAGTCAAAAAAAATCCCACCAAACTAAAAAGTTAAGTGGGAGATTAGAGATGATTTTATAAAAATAGCTATGCCATTTCGGGTTCATACGTTTTAGTGGTATTGGCACGTTCCAATACAATTTCTTTTAAGGCTTTTACCCATAGCGGATGATCGTTCAGGCTTTCTACAAGTTGTATTTTCTTGCCACCATGTTCTTCAAAAAGCTCTTGGTACTCGTCGCCGATTTCTATAATAGTTTCGAGGCAATCGGCAGTGAAAGCAGGGCTAAACACCAATAACTTCTTGTCGCCTTTTTTTGCGCGCTCTTCGATGAGCTTATCAGCAAAAGGCTCGAGCCAAGGGTCGCGGCCTAAACGCGATTGAAACGCTACGGTGTAGCGGTCTTCCGGGATGCCCAACCGATGAGCCAGCGTACGTGCAGTATAGTAGCAGGTGGCTTTGTAGCAATATTTATTGTCGTCGGTAACTTCATGTTCGCAATCGTGGTCAGAGCATAACCCATTGTCATAAACTTTGTCCACATGGCGCACAGGAACACCATGAAAGCTAAAAATAACATGATCGTACTGGGTATGGTCGTACTTCTTACCTTGGGCAACTAGTGCATCGATAAATGCTTCGTGGTCGAAGTATTGGCTCACTACGGCAATTTCCGGAATTACCCACCACTTGCTAATAATTTCCATGGCTTTTTGCAAAGCAGAACCGGTACTTGCTGAAGCATACTGTGGAAACATTGGTACCAGAATTATCTTATTAAAATTCTGTTGGCGCATCTTTTCAAGTACACTTTTCAAACTAGGATTTTTATAGCGCATGGCAAACTCTACGTGAAACTCATCGCCAAGCGACTCTTGGAGCTTATCCGCTACGTTGCGTGTGTAGTAGAGCAGAGGTGCTCCGTTTTCAGTCCATAGTTCTTTGTAGCTTTTGGCAGAAAAAGGCGCACGAAATGGAATGACTATTAAGTTAAAGATGATAGCACGTACCAGCCAAGGGATGTCGATTACGCGTGGATCGTTCAAAAATTGGTACAAGTAACTGCGGACATCAGAAGTAGAAGGGCTATCCGGGGTTCCTAAGTTGATGAGCAGTACGCCCGTATGGGCTTTCTTATGTGTTTTTTCCATAGTTCAGTTAATCTATATTCGATTAAGAAAACAGCCGTGTAGGTCTTTTGTTCCCTATCTTGAGCGGATTGCCTGAAGGGGTTGCCGCAAAATAGCAGAAGGATTTTGAAAACTTTGTAAGAAACACTTTTTTCCTGCGCAAACCATTAGCTTTGTGGCTCAATAAGCAAGAAATCGTACAAAGGCTTCTTAACTATGCAATCCATTCTCATACAGCAGCCTAAACTGTTTATACCACAAAGTAAGTGGAACGGTCAGAAAATTGATATTCGATTGCGTGATGGCATTATCACTGAAATTGATACTCAGCTTGCCGTTCAAGAAAATGAGATAGTTATACGAGCAGAAGGGCTAGGCATCTCAAAAGGTTGGTTTGATTTATTTGCCATTTTACAAGAACCCGGTTACGAACATAAAGACACCTTAGCCCATTTTATTAAATCAGCGCAGTTTGGCGGATATACTGAAGTAGCTGTAATGCCCAACACCCTGCCGGTAACTCAAACGCAAGCAAGCATACGACAGATCCAACAAGCTGCCACCAATTTACCTCTCCGTTTACATGCTGTTGCGGCAGCTACTGCCGATACAGCCGGCAAAGAGATGACAGAATTGTACGATTTGCACCATGCCGGAGCCATCGCTTTTTCCGATGGCATGCATTCTCTCGATCATGTGGGGGTATTACAACGCATTTTGCTGTACTTGCAACCTTTCGATGGGTTGTTGATTAATAAACCCCTTTTGAACGATTTGGCAGAAGGAGGACAAATGCACGAAGGGACAGTAAGTACTTCTTTAGGAATGCCCGGTATTCCTTCTGATGCAGAAAAAATTGCGCTATTGCGCGATCTTTCTTTATTAGAATATACAGGTGGGAAATTGCATGTATCGCACGTTTCTACGCAAGAAGGGGTACAGTTAGTACGCCAAGCTAAAGCAAAAGGCTTGCGGGTAACCGCCGATGTAGCGGCTCATCAATTGTATTTCACCCACGAGGC
>CAYMYI010000107.1:6403-14622 GCA_964394585.1 uncultured Roseobacteraceae bacterium | reverse complement strand
TTTTATTTTCAGTATCAGCTTTTTTCTGACGCTCCAAATTCACTACCTTTTCAGGGGCGTTATCGACAAATTTTGCATTGCTTAGCTTTTTCTCTATTGACTTTAAAAACCCTTGTTGGTATTCAATCTCTTTAAGTAATTTGGCTTTCTCTTCTTCTACGTCAATTTCTTGGTCGATTGATACATATATTTCAACATCTTTCACTAAGAAAGAAATAGCACCATTGGGTTTTTCTGAAGCTACTTCTATTTTATTGACCTTCGCCAACTTTTGAATGATCGTAGCAAACTTCTCTGTAAATAAACTGGGTTGCTTTGCGTTCACGGATACATCGAGCTCAAGGTTCTTTTTAAGTTGCTTTTCATTACGAATGTTATTGATACCTTGCGCTATTGCAAACGCATATTCAGCTTCTTCGATAAGAGAGGTATTGATATGGCTTTCTATTGTAGGGTAAGGGCTAATACATATGCTGTCTCTTTCGTTACGCTGTGCTAGGTTCTGCCAAACTTCTTCTGTAATAAAAGGCATGAAAGGGTGTAGAACACGCATTAAGTTATCAAAAAACTGTAGCGTAGCATGCATAGTGGCAGCATCTATCGGTTTCGCTTTCTGAGTAGAGGAATCATATTCTGGCTTTATGATTTCGAGATAGCGAGAGCAGAATTCGTCCCATACCAACTTGTAGACACTTACCAAAGCTTCAGAGAGGCGGAATTCTTGGTATTTGCCTTCTATTTCGCCAAGGGCAGTATGAAACGTGGCTTGGAACCAATCAATAGCCACTTGGTTGGTGTTTTCCATCGTGGGGTCAACCTGCCACGATTTCACGAGCCGAAGGGCATTCCATATTTTATTAGCAAAGTTACGCCCGGTTTCGCACAACTTAGAATTCGGTTCGAGCTTTGAAAACGCTTCTACATCTTCTGGTTTTTGCGATTTAGGAACATCTGAATCGAAAACAATATCGTTTCCTGCGGCAGAGCTAGAAAGAATACCATAACGCATGCCATCAGTGCTGTATTTATCCATTAGTTTAAAAACATCAGGAGAGTTTCCTAACGATTTTGACATTTTTCGCCGCATTTTATCGCGAACCATACCGGTGAAATACACATGCTTAAATGGCTTTTCCTTTTTGAGTTCATAGCCGGCAATAATCATTCGCATTACCCACAGGAAGATAATATCGAAGCCGGTAACCAAAACGGAAGTGGGGTAATAATAGTCGAGTTCTTCTTTATCGAATACAGAAATGGGCCAAAGCCATGAACTTGCCCACGTATCGAGCACATCTTCGTCTTGGCGGAGTGCTTCTGGTGTTAAAGATGAGTCGATTTTTAGTGCTTTTTGGTAGGCTTCTTCAGGGGTTTTCGCCACTACGATTTCCCCATTAGGCAGGTAGTAAGCTGGAATGCGATGCCCCCACCAGAGTTGGCGCGAGATATTCCAGTCTTGGATTTTATCAATCCAAGCTTTGTACATATTTTTAAAACTAGGAGGATGAAACTGTATATCGTCGTTCATCACATGTTCAAGAGCGGGTTTGCATAGCTCTTTCATGGCGACAAACCATTGTTCTGAAAGCTTTGGCTCAATGATGGCGCCGGTTCTTTCTGAAGTTCCAACTTGGTTGGTATAATCTTCTTCCTTTAGGAGTAATCCTAGTTTTTCGAGCTCTTTAGCAATTTTTTTGCGTACCACAAACCGGTCTTCTCCTACAAAGAACTGAGCGGCATCGCTTAGGGTACCGTCATCATTTAAAATATCAATAACCTCTAAATTGTGTTTTTTCCCCAAATTGTAGTCATTCTCGTCATGTGCTGGGGTTACCTTCAGACAGCCCGTACCGAATTCCATATCTACATAGCTATCCAGAATGATAGGGATTTCGCGATTTACCATAGGCACTACGGCTTTTTTTCCATGCAAATGCGCATATCGCTCATCTTTAGGGTTGATACAGATTGCCGTATCGCCTAGAATGGTTTCAGGTCGGGTGGTGGCAATAGTTACATATTCATCACTACCTTGCACAGGGTATTTCACATAGTACAACTTTGATTGTACTTCTTTATAAATAACCTCTTCGTTAGAAAGAACTGTTTTGGCTTCGGGGTCCCAGTTTACCATACGCAAACCGCGATATACATATCCTTTTTCATAAAGATGGATGAACGCATCAATTACTTGCTCTGAACGATTTTCGTCCATGGTGAACGCCTCGCGATCCCAATCGCAAGAGGCGCCCAAACGCTGTAACTGTTTTAAGATAATCCCGCCGTATTTTTCTTTCCATTCCCAAGCATGTGCTAAAAATTCTTCGCGGGTAAGGTCTGATTTCTTGATTCCTTTTTCGCGGAGCATTTTCACTACTTTGGCTTCCGTAGCGATAGAGGCATGATCGGTACCGGGTACCCAACAGGCATTTTTGCCCTCCATACGAGCCTTACGGGTGAGTACATCTTGAATTGTATTATTCAAAATATGTCCCATGTGCAACACACCGGTTACATTTGGTGGAGGAATTACTATGGTAAAGGGTTCTTTAGCGGGGTCTGGCTCTGAGTGAAAATGTTTATATTTTAGCCATGTGGCATACCACTTTTCTTCTACATCGTGTGGTGAATAGGTCTTTTTTAGCTCCATTAGTTTGCTGAATTTTACCCTAGCGGTTCTTTACGCGTATTGAATTATTTTTGTATTTGTTTTTCCGTATAAAGCTGCGAAAAATGACCACAAAGTTAGTACAAAATCGAAGAAATCAATCGAAATAAGAGTGAGTGTACCCTTTCATACTACAATTAGTGCAACTGCCATGAAACAATATCGATGGGGGGTTATCCTTCTTCTACTTAGCGGACTGTTTGCGTGCTCAGAAGACGACCCTACAGAAGAGATAGAAACGTCTAAAAACATTGTACATTCCTTAGAAGAAACAGGGCAATACTCTATCTTTTTATCGATAATTCGTGCGAACGGTCTGGAAGCAACCCTCTCGGCAGATGATGAACAGTCTACGCTGTTTGCCCCTACCGATCAGGCATTTACTTTGTGGCTTACCACACTTGGGCTAGAAAATATTTTCGATGTATCACCCTCGCTCTTGCGCAGCACAATGCAATACCACATTGTTGAAGGCGATTTCCCGCCCAACCGGCTTACCGATGCACTACCACTCAATACACTATTGGGCCTTCCTCTTACCATCACGCAAGAAAACAGCGCATGGCAAGTAAATGAAGTTAGTTTTAGTCCCAATCTTGCGATTGGCGCTACCAATGGTACTATCTATCCCATAGAACAGGTCATCCCTTTACCCAAGTCGGTTACCGACTCTGCTTCTTTTGCTACAAAAACTCTGGCCGATTGGCTCCAAGAAACAGAGGGATACCAATGGATGAAAAATGCCGCCTCT
Source organism: uncultured Roseobacteraceae bacterium (assembly GCA_964394585.1). Classification (GTDB taxonomy): domain Bacteria; phylum Bacteroidota; class Bacteroidia; order Cytophagales; family Flammeovirgaceae; genus CAYUJH01. The sequence goes on along the minus strand of CAYMYI010000107.1, from coordinate 11,203 downwards.
GCTACCTCTCTCATGGCATTGTTGAAAGATACCACACAGAAATTCACACTATTAGCATGTGCCGATAGCCCTATCGAATTTTTTTTTCAACAAAGAGGATTTGCCAATTTAGAATCCATCCCTCAGTACATCTTCAAAAACTTTGTGCGTTACCACGTAGTACCTGACACCATATTACAACTACAGGAACTGCAAGCAAGTGCAATTTTCCCTACCGCATTGGGCCATCCTATAAGAATCATCCGCGAAGGGAATAACTTTTTTATTGAAAGCCCCCATTCGGGGGATGATGTCCGCTGGAATACCGACCCCATTCGTACAAAAAACGGTGTAGTGTACGAAATGACGATGCCCTTAAATGCCCCAATTACCGCTCAAATGTTGCTTAGCGATGAGCCTGAGTTTTCTTGGTTACGCCGTAGCCTGGAAAACACGCCTACTTGGGCACACCTTAACGACCTATCGCAAGAAATTACCCTACTCGCTCCTACCGACGCTCTATTAGCAAATTACTTGGCAAATGAAGGGCTTGCAGAAACCGAAATATTTCTTAATACCACCGAGGCAACGAAGCTAGCCAAATACCACCTCGTACAAGATGATTTGAGGATAGGAGAAGGGCAGTCTTGGAAAGCGCTCTCCACATTTCGAACAGTAGAAAACGATACCATTTTGCTGAGCCTCTTATGGACTGAAAGTGGGTTACTCAACGGGGCTGTCCTGCCCGACCCAGAACAGTTTACACACTATTATATTGCTAACGGTACATTTGCTCTCAGTGAAGTACTTACTCCACTTTCGGTAAGCGAAGTGCTGCGCTTACATCCGGAAACCGATAGCTTACAAAGCGTAGTCAATGCGCTTAATTTCCAAAATTCATTGAATGCGAACCGTTTTACTTTATTAGCCCCTAATAACGAGGCATTTCAAACAACCTTGAGCAATGCTACCAATGGAATCGATAGCCTTGCTCAAGTAAATGCAAGCCTGTTGTTTTATCATATGCTGAATAGCTACCGAACCCCCAATAGTTTTACGACCGGCGAGCAGGTAACTACGTTTAGTTTAGGGAAACGCCTCACAGTAAGCAATGCCGGTGAACTGCTGTTTTTTGCTGAAAATAGCTCAGCGCGTGTAGTAGGAGAGCCCTTCGTAGCTCGCAATGGGATGGTGTACCTCATTGAAAACGTACTGCTGCCGTAAGCCAAAGGCACTATTTCTATCGGTATCATTAATGATTACCCACATAATCTTCGCAGAAAAGAGGGTTCTTCGAACAGAATAAAATTTTTTTTGTTATTTATTATGCATGCATACTAAAAAAGTATATATTTGAATATATGTTATGCATGCATAACAATTTAAACAGTCTTTTAACCTTATCAGTAAATAATAATAGAAAATGGAAACCGTAGCACACGAAAAGAAAAATGCAATTAAAGGCGGCGAATTTTTAGTTCGCGAAACACCAGCCCAAGACATCTTCATCCCAGAAGAGTTTACCGAAGAGCAACGTATGATGGCACACGCTTGCCAAGAGTTTATCGACAAAGAAATTGAACCCCTTCGCGATCGTATCGATAGCATGAAAGAACCAGAGCTGATTCCGCAAATCTTCAAAAAAGCTGGGGAGTTAGGTTTGTTAGGGGTTTCTGTACCGGAAGAGTACGGAGGTTTAGGCATGAGCTTTAACACTTCTATGCTCATTGCCGATATAATTGGAGCATCTGGCTCGTTCTCCACTACATACGGAGCACATACTGGTATCGGGACTCTTCCAATCCTTTATTATGGTAATGAAGAACAAAAACAAAAATACTTACCCAAGTTAGCTACCGGTGAGTGGGCCGCTTGCTATTGCCTTACAGAGCCTGATGCTGGTTCAGATGCTAACTCAGGTAAAACTAAAGCAGTTCTTTCAGAAGATGGGAAGCATTACCTTATCAACGGGCAGAAAATCTGGATTTCAAATGCAGGATTTGCCGATGTGTTCATCGTATTTGCCAAAATCGATGATGATAAAAACCTAACCGCGTTTATCGTAGAAAAAACCTTTGGCGGTATCACCATGAACGAAGAAGAAAAAAAGATGGGGATCAAAGGATCATCTACCCGCCAAGTATTCTTCAACGATTGCAAAGTTCCTGTTGAAAACATGCTTTCTGAGCGTGGAAACGGATTTAAAATTGCCGTTAACATCCTTAACATTGGGCGTGTAAAATTAGGAGTTGGCGTAATCGGCGGTTGTAAGCATGTAATCAATCTTGCAACAAACTATTCGAACGAGCGTAAGCAATTCGGTAAAGCAATTAGCAACTTTGGGGCTATCAAGTACAAATTAGCCGAAATGGCGATTCGTACGTATGCTACCGAGGCAGCATCGTACCGTGCAGGGCAAGATATTGAAGATAAAATTGCCGACTTAATCGCGGAAGGAATGCCCGAAGCAGAAGCAAAACTAAAAGGAGTAGAACAGTTTGCGATTGAGTGCGCTATTATGAAAGTACACGGATCGGAAGTACTAGACTACGTAACCGATGAAGGTGTACAAGTATATGGTGGTATGGGCTTCTCTGCCGATGCCCCAATGGAACGCGCCTACCGCGATGCCCGCATCTCAAGAATCTACGAAGGCACCAACGAAATTAACCGTATGTTGCTCGTAGGCATGATGATTAAGCGCGCTATGAAAGGCGAACTCGACTTAATGGGGCCGGCAATGGCTGTAGCTCAAGAACTTACCGGTGTGCCTTCGTTTGCTACACCAAACGGTGCCGAGCTTTTCTCAGACGAAAAAGAAATCTTGAAAAACCTGAAAAAAGCGGTACTCATGGTAGCTGGTAAATCTGTGCAAACATTTGCCACAACGCTGCAAGAAGAGCAGGAAATCATGATGAATGTAGCAGATATGCTCATCGAAATCTATGTGGCAGAGTCAACCTTACTACGTACAGAAAAAATGATTGCAATGCGTGGAGAAGAGGCATGCAAAATGCAAAAAAATGCCACCCTTGTGTACGTACACGAAGCAGTAGAGAAAGTAGGTAAAGCAGGGCGCGAGGCAATCATGAGCTTTGTAACTGGCGACGAAATGAAGGTGATGATGATGGGCTTAAAACGCTTCACCAAAGTGAACAACCCAATTAACCCGAAGGTATTGCGCCGCGAAATTGCCGATGCTATGATCGCCAAAAACGAATATGTTTTTTAAGTAGTTTTATTGTTAATATCCAATCGGAAAAACACCCCAATTTTTGGGGTGTTTTTTTATGCTTTCCCCTGAGCGGCCAAAATACGTTGTACGTATTTTCCTATGACATCAAACTCGATATTAACCACTGTACCCGAGGCAAACGTATGGAAATTCGTATGCTCGTAAGTATAGGGGATAATGGCAACACTGAAACCATCGTCGGGAGAGTCGACTACTGTCAGGCTCACGCCATTTACACAGATAGACCCTTTTTCCACCGTTAGGTTGTGCCCTGCTGCGGCATATCGGAAATAGTATTTCCAACTGCCTCCTTCCTCGGTTACCGAAGTGCATACCGCCGTTTGGTCTACATGGCCTTGTACGAGGTGTCCATCGAGCCGCCCGCCCATTTGCATACTGCGTTCGAGGTTCACTTTATAGCCCGGTTGCCAGGCTTTCAGAGCTGTCCGGTTCAACGTTTCTTGAATAGCCGTAACCCAATGCGAATTACCTTCTACCTTGGTAACGGTGAGGCAAACCCCATCGTGGGCTACACTTTGGTCTATTTTTAATGCAGATGAAAACGCTGAAGTTATTTTGAAATGGATATTTTCTTGTTCTTGTGCGATGGCTTCTATTTCGCCGATCGTTTCAATAATTCCTGTAAACACAATAATAGGATTTTTAATAGTTTGAAAACGTATACTAGCAATCTTCAAAGGGGCTAAAGTACACACAGTAAACCATCGTAGTAAGCAGTTGTTTATACCAAAATGTATGTAGTTTGAGGGCTTCTTTGTGTTGATCAACCCAATTTTTAAAGATTAACAAACTCCAAATTAGTTGGTTTCGAGTAGAAAGATAATTAAAGAAAATTTATTATAACTGTTTGATATTCAGTATAAAAAAGGGTAGAATGATGGAAAAGTAATCTTGGTAAAAGCCAAGATGACATACAAAATAAAGAAGAGCCTACCTGTGGGAAACCATTTTATAAAAAGTAGTAGAAACCCACAAATAGGCTACGAAATGGGCTACTCAACAGTAAGCCACTCGCTCAGGTTGGTAGATACTCCAATGCGAATGCCCCAACCTTGATACTTGAAATCTTCGAACGATGCAACGGCTTCTACCCTAAAAAAACGAAAGATATTATCGAGGCTGTAGCCCACTTCAGTGTAGTTTTGAGAGGCATCGGTATGCAAATAGTTGAGTACCAAGCTTTCTTTAAGCCCCATTAAGCGCAATTCGAAAATTTGGGTAAGTAGCAACTTCCTGAACTGATAGTACAAATGCCCTGCGAGGTAGTCGTCGGTAGTGCTAAACTCGTAGTAATCGAGCAAACGGAAGCTGCGAACGGGGTCAGAGGTTTGCAAAAAAGTTCGGTTTCCAGGAAAATGCTGGTAATCCATAAAATAGAGCTGCTCGGAGTTGGTAAACGTGCCCCCATATAGGTTGAAGTCGAGCCTACCCATTGCCCCAATTCTAAACTGGTGCTGTACGCCTAGCTCTAGGTGGTCGAAATCGACCTCTGAGCCGGCAAGGTCTGGTATCCCTTTGTTGTATTGAAACCTCAAGATAGGGGATCGGTCCGTGTAAGCGCGCTT
>CAYMYI010000107.1:0-6393 GCA_964394585.1 uncultured Roseobacteraceae bacterium | reverse complement strand
GCGCTTTTTCCCACGCACCATTCGGTATTTGATAATGGGTAAATACTCTACTTGAATTCCCGCAGTCAAGGCAGTGTGTTCGGGGAAGCCCGTATCGGCAAGTTCACGGTTAAACGGTGCGTTGGGCGTATAGGTTCGCTCGTCTACATCGATAAACTTGCGATTTGATTGATTGAACAGCTGCCGACGTTGTGCCCATTCGATGCTAGGCTCAATGCGAAGCCCTTTACTGAGCCGATGCGAAAGCGTGGCTCTTACGTAGTCGCGTTCAAACAGTTTTAAATAATTGCGTTCTCCCAGTAAACTCCATAGGGTATTAATGATAGGGGCAATGGCATTGGGTTGAGCAAACTGGTGAACATAACGCCCTCCTTCTACTCGAAAAAAGCCATCTTCTTTTTTGCGTTTGTACTTGTATTCTATGCCCCCCTTGCCGTAAAACCGCTCACTCGCTTCACCATAACGAAACCGTAGCCCGGCTACAAATTGTTTGGGGCTTTTAGGCTTTTGAATGGTGAGTTCAATGGGTAATTCCGAGTAATAGCCTTCCACTGTATTAAACTGGATGAGCATAAGTGGGGAGGTATATTTTAAGTTGGCATGTTTGCCTAGTTTGAACGACTTTCCGGTAAGCAAAGGCGATAAATCCGCACCGCTTTTTGAATGTTCCCGCTTTACTGTGTCGCTTTGGGCTTTTTCTTTTTCGGCAAGAGCGGTGCTATCTAATTTTTGATAGCTCTGTTTCTCGCGTGTGCTTAGTGGTATAGGCCGTACTTCTGCCCAATAGGCAGAGTCTTTGGTATATGCCGTAGAGTCGATTTTCATTTGCGGGTATTGGTAGTACGATGTATCGTTTTCGTCCCACTCTTCGGCGGCTTCAATCATTTCCTTTTCATACTTTTTCAGCGTTTTGCGCAATTCTTTCCGGGTGAACGTCTTTTTGTCGTCAAAAATTTCTTTAGCTTCTTCTTCAGAGAGTAAGTTCCCCGTATTTTCTTGGATGGCTTTTGCTTCTTCTTTTTCCAGTTTTTCGTCGATTACTACCAACTCTTCGGCTTCTAAATCGGGGTTAAGGGTTACTTGGTAGTCGCTTAAGGTAGCGAAGTAATCGTAGGTGAGCCCTACGCCTAGTACGCTGCCATCAATGTTAAAATCATGACTGATGGGCATCCAAACGCCTTCTTCCACCGGAGTATAAATTTGTTTGATATCTATTTTAAACCCTAGCTTGTAGGTGTACAGGTCAACGCTGTGGATACTCCACCAATCTTCTACAATGTAAATTTCGCCGGTAAACACATTTTCGCCCCGCACGCGCGGAGTTACTTGAATCTTGTTGATTTCGTGTTCGCCATCGAAGAAGCTGCCCATATACTTAAACTTATAATAGGCAAACGCTTTGGGCGATAGCGGCGATACGACCCCTCCAATATCAGAGTAATAAAAGCTGCCTTGGATAATGCTATTAGGCGTAGTAGAGTTATCATCGCCTACTTGGCGAATCGAAATTACTTCTTCTTCGTAGGTATTGGGGCGGGTGTACTTCAACTTACTGATCGACTCGGTCAGGTAAACCGTTGAAGTATCAATCCCTTCTTTTTTCATCGTCTTTTTTAAATAGAACGGGATTTTTTTTATGCGCCCTCCGCCTTTAATATACACCTTTGCCGTGTACGAATCTAGTTGTAGAATATGATACTTACTTTTGGCAATCGCTTTTCGAATTACGGTATAGGCGGGGTCTTCGCGTCGGGCAGAAACTTCAATTTCTTTCAGCTCAATAATATTGGGTGTAAGGGCTACGTCGAGCGTTGTGAAATCGTTTCCTACTTCTACGGTTTTGATTACCATGCCATACCCAAGGTAGCGGAATGTGAGCGTATAGCTGCCGGGTTTCAGGCGGTACTCGTAATAGCCTTCGGCATTGGAGCTGGTTCCCGTACCCAACTCTTCGATGTAGATGGTCGCAAATGGTAACGGCTCACCTTCAGCGCTAATGGTTCCGCGAATGCCCTGAGCAGTTGCCGAGAACGATAATAACAGTGCACATAAAATGAAATTGGTAGTGGTTAGATATTTCATGCTGATTATATTAAATAATGGATGAATCGTGTGTGGGTTAGTAGCTTTTATTGAAAATTTGTTACAAACGTAAGATGTAGCTATCCACGGTATCGTTGCCTGCGCATTTTCTTCAGAACCAATTAGAATGGTGTCTTGATTTGTGTTTTGTAACAAGCTCAGCGGAGTACATCGCTCATTATAGAAGGAAAATCGCGCGGCAATTTGATTTAAACGGCAAACTAATATAGCCCATATGCCTTGATGATGGCACATTTATTTACAGGAATGGTTGAAATGACTCTATAAAAAAACTCAGAGAGGCAAACTACCCTTCTGAGTTTCAAATTCACTACAACAATCACAAAAATGTGGAATTATACTGATGCCACAACTTCAGGCATTACGTTAGAGTGGTGTTCTACAATAAGTATGTCTTCGATTACAAATGTAAACCATGCTTGCGCCGCTTGAGCTTCGCCGGCTTCTCTACTCAAATACCCTATCACAAGGCTACCTACCAACAAAAATACCGAGCCATTGAAGAACGCCTTGCGCAACACATGCCCAAAAGCGTTGCCATTTTCTCCGTTCGTACCTGCGTTCTTGGGTTGGTTTAATCGTATCAAAATCAGCCCAGCGATAATGGCAGGTGGCTCTATGAGTGCCACCCTAACGGCAACCATGTACCCCCTAAAGCCAATGCTTTGGGCATCTAAAAATGCAGTAGCCGTTGCAAATGTTACCGCCGAAACCATAGGTAGCTGCTACTGCACTGGCATCGTAGTTCGATAGCTTCCGCTTCAAAATGTAGGACATCCCAAAAGGAATGGAAAACGCTTTAGTATAAGCGTAGTATGGGTTTCGGAGCGTTTCATTTTCCACCAACCACAAAATTTCTTATGAGCAAATAAGTTCATTATTAGCCTTTCAGCTATATTTCGATTATGTAATGTTAAGAGATTGTTTTTTTTATCTTATTGCCATCCTCCTCCTAAGGCTCTATATAATTGCACTTTGGCTTGGATTTCTTTGAGTTTAGTTTCTATGAGTTCCATTTGGGCATCTAGTACTTCTTCTTGGGTTAGTAATACCTCTACATAATCGGCTTTTGCAAACTTGAATAGATTGTTTGAAATTTCAACGGATTCCTTTAAAAGCTCCACTTCTTGGTTTTTGGTATCCACACTCTGGGTGTAGTTTTCCAGTTTCGCCAATTGGTTCAATACATCGGTATAGGCAGAGAGCACGGTCTGCTGGTAATTATACACCTGTTGTATTTGAGCCGCGGTAGCCTGATTGTATTGTGCTCGAATCGCTTTTCGGTTGATGAGCGGAGCCATTAAATCGCCGGCGAGATCAAATATTAACGATTCGGGATTAATCAAATAACTGGGATTGAATGCTTGATATCCAATTCCCGCCTTTAATTCCAATCTAGGATAAAAATTAGCCTTCGCCACTTTAATATCTAATTGAGCTGCTGCCATTTTTAACTCGGCTTGTCTGATATCAGGTCGATTTTCCAGCAATTGTGAAGGAATACCCGCTACTAAACTGTCCACTTCAATCGCCATAAACTGAGTTGAATTTCTGATTAAACCCGAAGGGAAGCTACCTGTCAAAAAATGCAGTTTATTTTCAGTTTCTGTAATTTTTTGTTGAATGGCAAAGCGTTGATTTTTTGTGTTCAGTAATTGAGCTTCAAAACGATTGACTGCTAATTGATTGGCCTTGGCATTCTCCTTAAGGGCTTGCATTTTCTCTAAGGCACTCTCCTGAATACTTACGTTTTGATTGATGGTAAGCAGTAAATTGTCTAAAGCCATCAATTCGTAATAAGATTCGGCAATTTCAGAAATTAAATGGGTTACCAAAAAGTTCTTGCCTTCAGTTTGTGCCAAATACCGCAGTTGTGCTGCATCTTTGGAATTTCTTAGCTTACGCCAAATGTCCACTTCCCAACTTGCGGTCGCTCCTAACTTAAAATCAGACAAGGGCTCGGGAAACTCTTTGTTCTCGTCTATTTCCAAATTGTGCTCTACAGCACCATCTCGCGTAAATCTTCCCGACTTTTCGGTACCAGTACCAAGACCAATATCTACAAAGGGTACATACTCGCCTTGTTTTTCTAACACTTCACTCTGACTGATAGCTATTTCTTGTAACACAATATTTAACTCCTGATTATTCATCAGTGCCGAATCAATCAATTGATTCAACTGCTCATCGGCAAAATAGCTTCGCCAATCCACTTTCGCTACATTTGTAGAATCTGACAAGCCATTTTGAAATTGTGCAGGAAGCTTTTGGTCATTTTCTTTAAACACAATTTTTGAGGGGCTGCAACTCCATAATGTCCCAAGCGTGAGCATAAGGACAAAACTTTTATATAGGAATGAATTATTTTTCATTTTTTTTCTTTTTTCTATTTTCTATTTCTTAACTCCATCAGCGTATTCAATTTTCTAGTTTTTTTAAGCAACGATGCTTTCGATTGTTGATTCTCAACAAAGGCTTCTGAGAGAGAAGAATGAGATTCATCCCATAACAATTGCTTTCCTTCAATCATTTTACCAAAAGTGTAATACAACCCGGGGATGATGAATACGCCTATAATGGTACCGATCACCATACCACCCATGGCAGAGGAACCAATGGTTTTGTTTCCTACAGCACCCGCACCATGTGCAATTACTAAGGGGATTAAACCGGCGATAAAAGCAAAGGAAGTCATCAAGATAGGTCGGAAACGCATTTTAGCGCCTTCAATGGCTGCATCACGCACCGATATGCCCTCGTCACGCCTTTGCACGGCAAATTCCACAATTAAGACTGCATTTTTGCCTAGCAATCCTACGAGCATAATCATTCCAATTTGGGCATACACATCGTTGGCGAGCCCCATCAGTTTTAATAGTAAAAATGAACCAAAAATACCTATAGGCAGCGAAAGCAACACCGCAAGGGGCAACACAAAACTCTCATACTGAGCCGCTAAATTCAAGTACACAAAAAGTAGTACTACAATGAAAATATATACTGCTTCATTGCCTCTTCTGGATTCATCATAGGATAAATCTTCCCAGGCGATATCATAGCCCTTGGGTAAAGTTTGGGCAGCTACTTCTTGTATGGCTTTGATGGCATCACCGGTGGTGTATCCCGCGGCAGGCAAGCCTCTTATCGAAGCTGAATTAAATAAGTTGTATCGGGTAATTTCGTTAGGGCCTTGTGTTTTATGTATGGTCATGAACGAAGAATAAGGCACCATTTCACCTTCCTCATTTTTAACAAACAAATCGGTAAGGTCGGAAGGGTATCTACGATATTCGGGCCCAGCTTGGGTATAGACTTTAAAGAATCTTCCAAATCGGATGAACCCCTGTTCGTAGGTACTTCCTATTAGGATATTTAAGTTTTCCATTGCCCGTCCAATCGAAACGCCTTTTTGCATAGCCGCCTGATTATCTATCTCTAATTCGAATTGTGGATAGTTGGCTGCAAAGAAGGTGAATAAGCCTTTCAGTTCTTTTCTTTGTTTCAATGCTTCCAAAAATTCTTTGTTGATTTGATCAAATTCTTGATAATCCGTTTCGCTACCCGTTTTATCTAACATTCTCAACGAAAATCCACCCGAAGAACCAAAACCGGGTACAGCTGGCGGTTCAAAATATTCTATGACAGCCCCTAAATCTTTGGTTTCATGCTCTAACTCTTCCATGATTTCATGCACAGAGTGATGGCGCTTGTTCCAAGGTTTTAGATTAATCAGGCAAGTACCAGCATTGGATCCCCTACCTTCAGTCATAATTTCATAGCCTGCCAATGAAGTTACTGATTCTATATCGTCGAATTCTTCGGCAATACCCTGCAATTCTTGGGATACTTTATTGGTGGTTTCCAAAGTAGAGCCTGGAGGCGTTTGGATAATAGCGTAAATCGTCCCTTGATCTTCATTGGGTACAAAGCCCGATGGTAAAATGTTATTAGTATATACTATACCAAATACGAAGAGTGCGAGCACACCAAAGGTAAATAGGCGTCTAGCCACGATTCTATTTAATACCTGCACATAGCGACCGGTAAGGTTTTCAAATAATTGATTGAAACCATTGATGAATTTGTCAAACCATGATTTTTTACGTTTTCCATGCTGATTTTTGAGAATCATCGCACACAAAACAGGCGTAAGGGTAAGTGCTACCAAACCAGAAATCAGAATAGAGCTTGCCATCGTGATGGAAAACTGACGATAAAATACCCCAACAGGACCACCCAAAAAAGCGATGGGAACAAATACCGAAATCATAACCAAGGTAATAGCAATGA